>JAAEMD010000567.1 GCA_024225875.1 bacterium | reverse complement strand
ATCCACTCTTCTATCGTTGGTGGAAACAAATAAGGTGTATTTCTATCGGCGGTTTTAAATCTTGTCATTTTTTACCTCGCTGATTTATTTCTTCTTCCTTATATTTTATCATCTCTGCTTAAGAACGACAGACTCCTAGATTGGAGTAAATAGTGAATTTAATAAAAAAAATCGTTGTAAATGTTGCAAATTATTTCGAAAACGAAAATCATTCTTTTTTTCAAGCCTTATGGACGTTCTTTTTTGCTGTCACGCTAAGAAACTTTATTGAGCTTTTTTCAGATTTAACGCCACAAACACCATTCATTTATCTTCATTACTATACTTCATATTTGGCTTTAGCTTTAACATTTACCTTGATTTTTTACTGGTGCACAAAAATGCCGATTATCAAAATTACAAAGTTAATCTTGAGCTTATTTATAATTGTTATCCTTGCACCGATAATTGATTTAGTAATCAGTTGTGGCAAAGGGTTTGATATGAGTTACTTTATGCCAGGAACTCATACTAATATGCTTGAGCGCTACTTCACTTTTTTTGGTAGTTTAGAACCGTCAGCCTTTACTATCGGAATGAGAATAGAAATTGCCATCATTCTGCTATTATCTTTCTTTTACTTTCTCATTAAAACAAACAAGCTTATAAGAAGCCTGTTTTTTACAATATTGCTATATACTGCCATTTTTCTATTTGGCTCACTACCATTTTTTATAAAACCAGCCTTAGCTGTATTTGGCCTGAAATTCTGGCCTGTGGATCACATTTTAAGCTATACATATGTTTTGATAGTTTTGATATTGGGGAGTGCTGTTTTTTATATTGCCCAAACTTCACTTTTTCGCCAACTCGTAAAAGATATTCGTCCCTACCGTAATCTGCATTATCAATTTATGATTCTTTTGGGAATTATTATTGCTCTTAATAACCATTCATATATACTTGCAGGTAAAAAGCTCTTTATGTTTATCTTTTTGCCGTTAAGCTTATTTTTCGGGATCATGTATTCTCTTATTACCAATAATGTAGCTGATATTGATATTGATCGTATTTCAAATAGTGATCGACCACTTGTAACAAAAGCCGTTGATCCGGTTTTTTATGAGAAGTTGAAATATCCATTTTTAATTTTGTCATTACTGTTTTCACTATTTGCAGGTTTCAAAGCTTTATTTATGATAGTGCTTTTTACAGGCAACTACTATCTATACACAATGGCGCCATTAAGATTAAAAAGAATACCGTTTTTTTCCAAGCTGATTATATCCGTAAATAGTTTGGTTATGAGCATGACCGGATACTATTTGATTACCGGAACATTTAAAGGTTTCCCTGGAATATTAATATTTTATTTTTTAGTTATTTTCACTTTCCCAATCAATTTCATTGATCTTAAAGACTATGAAGGAGATAAAGCTAATAATATTATGACTATTCCAGTATTAATTGGTCTAAATCGAGCAAAGTTTTTTATTGGGTTATCTTTTTTTATTAATTATATTGCAACTTATTTTATTTTAAAAAATACTTATATATTAATACTGCTCGGATTAACAGGGGCATTGCAGTTTTATTTAATTAACAGGGAAAATTACAAGGAAAAATATGTTTTTCAAACTTACTTAATAAGCCTTTTTGCAGCCATTGTTTATATTAGTATTTTTAATATACAGTTCTAAAACCACATACTAAAAAGTCACGCGCAAAAGATATAATGTTAATGCCTGGAGATGATATAGCTGTTCCAAAATAAAATGTCCGACACTAAAGTTTTCAAATGACTTCGTTAATGTACGCAAGTACACTGCACTCAGGCATTTAAACGGACACTTCAATTTGTACCAGCTATAATAGTGAGAAGTGATAACGAAGAATGGATGCGGTATTATGCTGGCTGGCGGGCCAGTGGATAATAGTTAATGTTGTTGCCATCTAAAATATGAGATGCCCGGAATGTATAGCAGGTATATCCAGCGATTTATATGCCGGAGGTGCAGAGCTGCCGGGAATAAAAGTATCGAGTATGCCGGCAACAGGGTATCCGGCAGAAATATCAAGACAAAAATATGGCTGTCGTGTAGATAGAAGAAGGGCCGGTTTGCTTAATCTAAATTGACCTTTGAATATCTTATGGGGTATAATTCACACTGAATTATATTGTCAATATTTAGAGAAGTATTATTAACGCTTAATGTAATGATTTGAGTTTAAGGAGGTGAGAATTTGGCAGTAAAGATAAGACTGAAGCGGCTTGGAAGAAAAAAGAGAGCTTTTTATCGGTTAGTTGTAATGGAGTCAGCAAATCAGAGAGACGGTGAAACTATAGAAATTGTTGGTCATTATGACCCTGCAAAAGAACCTTTGTATTTTGACTTTGACGAGGATAGAGTCAAGTACTGGTTGTCCGTTGGAGCTCAACCTTCAGACACTGCAAAAAGGTTGTTAGGAGAAAAAGGTGTTTTGCCAAAAGAGGCGAAAGTTCCGAAAGAGCCTGGCGTTTCTAAAAAAGAAAAAAAACTTAAGGCTGAAAAAAACCAGTAACGGAAGGAGAACTAGAAATGAAACAGTTAGTTGAAATGATAGTTAGATCTTTAGTAGATAACCCGGATGGAGTACAGATTAATGAAACAGCAGGAGAAAGTGTAGTAATTTTGGAAATCAGGGTAGCGGCGGACGATGTTGGCAAGGTCATAGGTAAGGAAGGTAGAATTGCAAATGCAATAAGAACAGTTGTAAAAGCTGCTGCAGCCAGAAGTGATAAAAAAGTAACATTAGAAATACTAACCCATAATTAAGGTGTTTTAAAATGAATAAATTAAGAGAAAAAGATAAACATGCATCAAGATCAGTAACTTTAAAAAGAACAGTTACAATAAAAGCAGTTGTAACTGATAAATTTAAAGAATATATGAAATATGAACTAACCAATTCTGTTAGTGGTATAAAAAACAGAGTTGCAGAAATTGATAAAACCCTGAAAGAGCTTAGTGACAGTAAAGATAAATCTGGAGCTAATGCTATTGCACAGAAAATAAGAGCTGAGAAGTTTCAGTTGATGCAGTCTCTTGAAGATTTTAAGGGTAAAAATAAATCAGTAGAAGATCTCAAAATAGATTCTCACTATGTTCAAGGAACAGTGGATGGTTTTGTTTCTGTTTCTGAGGGTGATAATCTATATGAAAAGCTGGGTGGTATGGAGGTCGTTGTCAAAGATGGTATTGTTGAGGAACTGATCCCTGTAGCAGACATTAAAGCGAGATTGCAAGAACAGCAATAAATATTTTTTAGATATTATCAAATGAAGATTAAGATACTGACATTATTCCCCGATGAAATGCGGGGAATTTTTCTTAAAGGTCTTTATAAGAAAGCCAGCGAAGCTGGTTTTTTTGATATAGAATTTATTAATATAAGAGATTTTGCAAATTGCAGGAATAATAGAGTAGATGATTACCCTTATGGATATAGAAAGGGGATGATTCTCCAGGTTGATGTATTGGAACGTGCTGTTAAAAGTATTGATAATTACGATAGTTATCGTTTATTATATACCTGCCCAAAGGGGCCAGCCTTTACTCAGGAGATTGCAACTGAGTTTCAGCAGGAAAAAGGCCTGATTATTATTTCCGGATACTATGAAGGTGTTGATGAAAGGCTCTTTAAATTATTTGATATTGATAAGATATCAGCTGGGGACTTTGTTTTGTCTTCAGGTGAATATCCTTCTTTGATAATAACTGAAGCTGTTTTAAGACTGATACCCGGAGTAATAGGTAACGCAGACTGTATAAAAGAAGACTCTATTGTTAGCGGGTTACTGGAGTGTCCTCAGTATACAGCGCCAAGAGAATTTAGTGGCGAGAAAGTTCCTGAGGTTCTTTTGAATGGGAACCATAACAGAATAAACAGCTGGCGTCACAAAATGGCAATAAAGGAAACTTTATTTAATAAGCCTGAATTATTTATAAAATATGATATTAAACAATCAGATCAAAAAATTATAGTTGATTTATTAAAAACGAAATTGGCTTTTGAGGAGGACCTGGATGACGGATATATTAATTAAAGAATTAGAAAAAAAACAAATGAAAGAGAATGTGCCGGAATTTAATGTTGGAGATACTGTAGAGGTGTCTAAGATTATTTTGGAAGGTAAGAAAAAGAGAGTTCAAAAATATGAAGGGGTTGTTACCAGGAAGCAGGGTAATCTCTCCAGAGAAAACTTTACTGTTAGAAAGGTTATTGATGGTATTGGAGTAGAGAAAACTTTTCTTCTTCATTCTCCACTTATTACTGATATTAAAGTTAAAAGACAGGGTAAGGTTCGTCGTTCAAAACTATATTATTTGCGGAATAGAATTGGTGCTAAAGCCAGTCGTATTAAAGCAAAAACATAGCTGTTGTTTGAATGATTAAGGCTGGCATTGTAGGTGCAACTGGATATACTGGTGTTGAGCTGTGCAGGTTATTGAAACGCCATCCGTATGTAACGGTAACTAACTTATATTCAAAAACATATAAAGGTCAGAAAATCCATGAGGTTTACCCTCATTTAAATGAATATGATAATACGCTGGAAGACTTTGATCCTGAATCTTTGCCTGATATAGATGTTCTATTTTTAGCGCTGCCACACCTGACGACCCATACTTTTATGAAAAGCCTGCTGAAATCTAACATTAGAATTATTGATTTATCCGCAGACTTTAGATTTGATGATACAGACTTGTTTAAGAAATACTATGGTGTAGAACATTTATCTCCTGAAGTCTTTGATAAGGTAGTGCCGGGTTTTCCTGAAATATATCGTGATGATATTAAAAAGTCTCAATGCTGTGCAAACCCGGGCTGTTTTTCAACGGCAGCTATTTTAAGTTTATACCCTTTAGCAAGGGAAAATATAATCAGGAGACAGGTTATTATAGATGCAAAATCCGGTATTAGCGGGGCAGGGCGTGTATTAAAAATGACATCACATTATTGTGAGGCACAGGGAAATATTTCGGCTTATTCTACTTATGTACACAGACATGTCGCGGAAATTGAGTCTGTATTAAATATATCGGCTTTTTTCTCACCGCATCTTATTCCTGTGAAAAGAGGGATACTGACATCCAGTTATATTGAAAATGAGGAGAAACTTACATTAGAAGATATTATTGATATATATAAGAAATATTATAAAGATGAGCCTTTTATCATTATGAACGAAAAAATTGATATGCCGGGCACTAAATATGTTTCAGGCTCTAATAACTGTCTTATTGTGATTAAGGTTTTTGAAGAGACAGGTAAAATAGTGATTTTTTCTGCTATTGATAATTTAATTAAGGGAGCAGCTGGACAGGCTATTCAGAATATGAATGTTATGTTTGGATTTGAAGAGAAAAGCGGGTTGGATTTTTTGCCATTATATATATAGTAAAAAAACAGGTGGATGAATATGAAAAAGACAATTACTGATATTAAAGGTATATACGCAAATGGGATTAACTGTGGTCTAAAATATAAGAATAAGGACCTGGCATTTATTTATGTGCCTGATGCGTTTTCAAGTGCAGGCGTATTTACTAGAAATAAGTTTGCTGCTCCCTGTGTTCATCATACAGGAAAATGTATTAAAAAAGGTACAGTAAAGGCTGTTATTATTAACTCCGGTAATGCAAATGCAGAAACAGGGGAAGAAGGTATCAGGAACACTAAAAAAACAGCTAAATTAGCAGCTTCTATACTGGGTCTTAACACAGAAGAGGTGGCTGTAGCTTCTACTGGCATAATAGGGACACAGCTTCCTATGGAAAAAATGACAGCTGGGATAGAAAAGATATTAGCAGATCCTTTTGTAACGGAAGGTTCAGCAGCAGCAGAGGCTGTCCTGACAACAGACACCCATACTAAAGAAGTATATGTTGAAGAAAAGATTGGTAATGAAACTATCAGGATAGCAGGTATTTCAAAAGGATCAGGTATGCTGGCTCCTAATATGGCTACCACATTAACTTATTTATTAACAAATGCAATGATTGATAAAACACATCTGCAGAAACTCTTTATAGAGGTTATGGATGATACATATAATATGACATCTGTGGATACTGATACCTCTACAAATGATATGGCCCTTATTGTTTCGACCAGGGATGAAGGGGTTCCGCTTAAAACAAAAAAAGATATGGCAGAATTTAAAGTATTGTTAAAAAAAGCCTGTATTAAACTGTGTAAAATGATAGCTACTGATGGTGAAGGCGCTACTAAATTGATTGAAGTTAGTGTAAATGGAGCTGCAAGCAGATATGATGCAAGGAAGATTGCAAAAAATATAGTTGACTCTCCCCTGGTTAAAACAGCTGTTCATGGAGCTGATCCTAACTGGGGACGGGTAATTGCTGCTGCTGGCAAGGATCCTGATATAAAACTGAACCCCGGTAAAGTTGAGCTTTATTTTGGGGAAGAAAAGGTGTTGGATAAAGGAACTCCTGTAGATGATGCTGACCGCAAAAAAATGATTGATATTTTGAGTAAAAAGAAAGTTGAGATTATTTTAAATTTAAATATTGGTAAAACCAGTGCTGTTGCCTGGGGCTGTGATTTAACAAAAGGGTATATTGATATAAATACTCAATATAGTTAGGTGGTTAATATGTTTGAGGAGAAAATTAAAAAAGCTAAAATTTTAGTGGAGGCATTACCATATATAAGAAAGTTTTCTGGAAAGACTGTAATTATTAAATATGGTGGCTCCCTGATGGTAAATGACGACCTTAAAGCACTGTTCACAGAAGATATTGTCTTATTAAAATATGTTGGAATTAATCCTATTATTGTTCATGGTGGAGGTAAGGAGATTTCCAGGTGGATGAAAAAGGTGGGGAAAGAAGCTGTTTTTATTGATGGTTTACGTTTTACGGATTCTGAGACTATGGAAATAACTGAGATGGTGCTGTCAGGCAAGATTAACAGCGAAGTAGTTTCCTTAGTTAATCAATCTGGAGGAAAAGCTGTTGGCTTATCAGGCAAAGATGCCAATCTTTTTATTGCCAGAAAAGTAAAATCAAAGACTAACAGGGACCTGGGCTTTGTTGGTGATATTGAAAATGTTGATATAACTTTATTAAATACCTTATGTGATAAAGGGTATATTCCAGTTATTTCGTCTGTTGGAAGAAGTTATAATGGAGAAACGCTTAATATGAATGCTGATCATGTTGCCCAGAGTATTTCAACTGCTTTAGGTGCAGTCAAGTTAATTTATTTAACTGATGTGCAGGGCATAATGAAAGCAGGTAAACTCCTGAATAGAATTAATTTGAAAGAGGCTGAGGAGTTAATGTCTCATCCGGATATAAAGGACGGAATGCTGCCTAAACTAAGTTGCTCAATAGAGGCATTGAAGGGTAAGGTTGATAATGTTCATATAATTAATGGAACAGTAGAGCATGCTTTACTATTAGAAATTTTTACAGACTTTGGTATTGGCACTATGGTTCTGGGAGGTGATATTAAATATGGAAATTAAAAATCACTTTCTTTGTACTAACGATTATTCTGCAGATGAACTTAATTATATTCTAAAGGCAGCACAGGCCTTGAAGATAATGCATAAAAAGAAGGTGCCATGTAATTATCTGGCAGGTAAAGTATTAGGTATGATTTTTGAAAAACCTTCCAATAGAACGAGAATTTCTTTTGAGGTAGGGATGTATCAGTCAGGTGGTAAAGCTATTTATATTAAAGCATCAGAGATAGGTCTTGGTGCCAGGGAACCTGTTGCTGATATTGCCAGGGTACTTTCAAGGTATCTGGATGCTGTTATGATCCGGGCAAATTCCCATGATGATATTGAGGAAATGGCCAGGTTTTCATCTATCCCCATAATTAATGGTTTGTCAGATAAATATCATCCCTGTCAGGCTGTAGCTGATATGCTTACTATTTTAGATTTTAAAGAGAGGTTAGAAGGAATTAACCTGTGTTATATAGGCGATGGAAATAATGTTTGCAGTTCTTTGATTATGATATCTTCAATTTTAGGGATCAATATGACAGTATCATGTCCGGAAGGTTATGATCCGGTTTTAGATGATAACTACAAATACAAACTGGTTAGAAATCCGGAACAGGCAGTTACAGGTGCAGATGTTGTTTATACTGATGTATGGACATCTATGGGGCAGGAGCAGGAGCGTTCAAAGAGGCTTCAGGATTTTAAGAAATACACTGTTACTGAAGATTTGATTAATTTAGCTGATAGAAAAGCTGTTTTTATGCATTGTTTACCGGCACATCGTGGTGAAGAAGTGACGGACGGTGTTATGGAAGGTAAGAAATCTGTAGTTTTTGATCAGGCAGAAAACAGAATGCACGCTCAAAAAGCGATTTTACTAAAGTTGCTGGCACCTCAATTTATTGATGATATATCAGGTATTGTTAAATAGAAATGTATAACAGAGCTTATGGAGGAACATAATGGAAAAAATTAATAAGGTTGTGTTAGCTTATTCAGGTGGTTTGGATACTTCTGTAATTATTCCATGGTTGATAGATAACTATGGCTGTGAAGTTATTGCCTATGCAGCGGATGTTGGTCTTGCTGATGAACTTGATGGTCTGGAAGAAAAAGCTATTCAAAGTGGTGCCAGTAAAATATATATTGATGATTTGAAAGAAGAATTTGTCAGCGACTATATTTTCCCAACATTAAGGGCTGGAGCCGTGTATGAAGACAAGTATCTTCTGGGAACCTCTTTTGCCAGGCCGTTAATAGCTAAGAAACAGATAGAAACAGCTCAAAAAGAGGGTGCTGATGCAGTAGCCCATGGAGCTACAGGTAAAGGCAATGATCAAGTCCGTTTTGAGCTGGCCTATATGGCGCTTGATCCTGGAATTAAAATTATTGCGCCATGGAAAGATGATAAGTGGAAAATCAAGTCCAGGGCAGATGCTCTGAATTATGCAAAAGACAAGAAAATCCCTGTAAGATTTGCCAGGGAAAAAATGTATAGTGAGGATCGTAATGTCTGGCATATCAGCCATGAAGGTTATGATCTGGAAGATACCTGGAATGAGCCGGAAGAAAAGTTGTGGACCCTTACAGCACCTGTTGAAAAGGCTCCTGATAAATCTGAGTATATTGAAATTGATTTTGAAAAGGGTAACCCTGTAGCTGTAAACGGAAAAAAGCTGTCACCATACAATTTATTATGTAAGCTCAATCAAATTGCAGGCAGGCATGCTATAGGTCAGGTTGATCTGGTGGAAAACAGACTGATAGGTATGAAATCAAGGGGGATATATGAAAATCCTGGTGGTGCTGTTTTATACTCCGGGCACCAGGCTGTTGAATCACTGGTACTGGATAAGGAAACATATCATTATAAACAACAGGTTGCACTAAAGTATGCTGACCTTGTTTATAATGGACAATGGTTTACAACAATTCGTGAAGCACTGGATGCTTTTGTTAATAAAACACAGGAGTATGTTTCAGGTACTGTACGTTTTAAACTGTATAAGGGCAATATTATTTTAGCAGGAGTAAAATCTCCCTATTCTTTATATAGTGAAAAATTAGCAACATTTGAGCGTGATGATACTTATGATCATAAAGATGCAAATGGTTTTATTAAATTATTTGGGCTGCCATTGAAGGTCAATGGATTGCTAAGGGGTAAAAAGTAATAAGAAGGCTTAGTTATATTAAAGGAAAAATGGCTTATGAACAGCAAAGAAGGTAAGATGGAAAAAAAAACTAAACTATGGGGTGGTCGCTTTAAGAAAGAACTGGATATTGATGCAGCCAGAATGAGCTACTCTTTTGATTTTGATAAAAGGCTGTATTCCTATGATATAAAAACAAACATGGCATACGCCAGAGCTCTGGCGCAGCTGGGCATTTTATCCGAGCCCGAATTAAAGGCACTGAATGATTTTTTTGATGATTTATTAGAAAAATTTGAATCTAATGATCCTTCTATATATGGTGAAGATGAAGATATTCACAGCTGTATTGAACGTCTTGTTACAAAAGCACTGGGCGATGTTGGTAAAAAGCTTCATACAGGTAAGTCCAGGAATGATCAGGTTGTAACAGACATGAGGCTTTTTTTAAAAGATGAAATTAGAGAAATAATCAAGCTTATCGATAGTACTCTTAGAGCAATCTATGATTTTGCCAGGCAGTATGAGGAGCTTATTTTTCCTGGTTTTACACATATGCAGACAGCACAACCGGTTTTACTGGCACACCATATGCTGGCTTATTTTGAGATGTTTAAAAGAGATCGTTTGAGGTTTATGGATAATCTTGAACGAACAGATGTATGTCCTTTGGGCTCTGGTGCCTTAGCCGGGAATAATTATGAAATAGATCGTTCATTACTGGCTAAAGAGCTTGGCTTTTCTAAAATGTCCAGAAATAGTATGGATGCTGTCTCGGATAGAGATTTTATTTTAGAGTTTTGTTCAGCGTCATCTATTTGTATGACGCATTTTAGCAGGATATGTGAGGAGCTGGTTTTATGGAGCTCTCCATTGATCGGGTTTATTCAGATAGGCGATGAGTTTACAACAGGCAGCTCTATTATGCCACAAAAAAAGAATTCTGATATAGCTGAGCTGATCAGAGGTAAATCAGGTAGAGTTTTAGGTAACTTTACAGCGCTGCAGCATGTGATAAAAGGCCTGCCTTTAACCTATAACAGAGATTTACAGGAAGATAAGGAAATTTTATTTGATACTGTAGATACGTTAAAAAGCTCTATTAAATGTTTTTATAAAATGTTAGCTACAGTTACGGTTAGAGCATTTCCTGTTAACCTTTCTTTGAAGAAAGGCTATATACTGGCAACCGATTTTGCTGATTATCTGGTAAAGAAGGGTGTTCCTTTCAGGGAAGCTCATGAGATTACTGGCAGGGTTGTGTTATTTGCAGTTGAAAACAGCAGGCAGCTTGAAGAACTTACTTTAAAGGATTTAAAAGGATTTTCAGGAAGAATAGAGAACGATGTTTTTAAGGTATTTAATGTGAAGCAATCAGTTGATGATAAGGATGTTTATGGAGGAACTGCTTCCAGGCGGGTCAAGTATCAGTTAAATAGAATAAAGGAGGATTTTCGATGGGAGATGTAGTAGAAGACAGAACTCTTATACTCATTAAACCGGATGCTGTTCGAAAAGGTCTTACAGGAAGAATTATCAGCCGTTTTGAAGACAGGGGTTTTAAGATTATAGCTGTTAGAATGCTTACAATGAGTTCTGACCTTGCTGATAGCCACTATATAGAGCATATTGATAAGGGTTTTTACCCTGAGATGAAAAAATTTATTATGTCAGGTCCCCTGGTTGCGATGGTAATTGATGGTGAAAATGCTGTTAGAATTGTTCGAGCAATGGTTGGCGCTACAGACTCTGTTGAGGCAGCGCCAGGAACTATAAGAGGTGATTTTTCTCTTAGCAAAAGAGAAAATGCTGTCCATGCTTCTGATTGTAGTAAAAGCGCTGAACGAGAAATAGAGCTGTTTTTTCCTGAAATTTAGCAATATCACAAGTCTCTTATTAACAGCCGTTGTCAGCTTCATATAAGATATTGTTCTGACAAAAGAAATAAAATGTTTATTAAGCGGAATTAAAGTTATGTTATCCGCAGGTAGAGGCAGTATTTAACAGTTATATATAATTCACTTTAAACTTATCTTTTGACTTATTAGTTTTGGAAGCTGAATCTTTTTTTATCTCAAATTGTTGTGTTTCATGATTTAGTGCGGCATTCTTGTCCGTCTCATTAAAGAAATAAATGATTTTAGAGCCGCCTTTTTCCTTTAAACAGTTTTTAAATAAGGTATTTTTATAATGATTATTACTTTTATCTACTGTTCTTTCATATAAACAAAAGATGTTAGTTCTCGGATATAGTCCTGCAGTACCAAGGTAGATATTATTTTTATTATCTATAAAATGTAATTTATATTTATCTTCTCCTGTGTGATTAGATGTGTCTGGGGAAAGAATCACAAACCCTTTTGGATATCTAATGTAGTACGAACGTCCCAGGCATATTTTATTAAGTTGATGGCTGGAGTTGTTGTTTTTGTTTGAATAGTGGTTTCTAGAGTTTCTAGAGTGTTTATTTATTATATCCTTGATTTCCTGATGATCCTTACTTGACTCTACCTGGCTAAAAATAGCTGGCAGATCAGATTTTTTAATACTGGCAGGGGACTTTGTTTTAATTTTTTTTGAAGTTTTATTTTTTTGTTTTATTTTATTGTTTTGTACAGTCCTGCTGTAATGAGTATATTTTTTCTTTTGTGCTGATATATTTTCTTGAGTTATTGCAGCTGGCTTTAAATGATTTATAGAAAATGTATTTTGAGGTGTTGTATAGTTACCATTCTTGTTAACATATAAAGTAGATTTTTGTTTTGGTATTTCTGTAGTTTGTTTTATAAAAAAGTTTATGTATTTTGGTTTGCTTCTCTTAAAATAATTAAACCATATGTCTTTATTGTTACTATTGCTGAACACGGGTTCTTTTTCCAGTTTAATACAACCTGCTAAAGTTTTTTTGTTTCTCTTAAAAACTGGAATATAGTATGAATTGTCATTTTGTATCTTTATGAAGTATTCTGGTATAATCATCTCTTGACTGTCATGCTTTATATTTAAATTTTTCTTTAGTGAATTCTTTTGTGGTTTTGTTAAATTTTTATTCTTGAAAACTGACTGGTTAGAGATTGTTTTTGATAACTTATTATAAGTGTTCTCGTGTGCAGGATTTAAGTTTGACGGCCTGGTTTTAGATTTTTTATCAATTACTAAAGATTGATCATTTGAAGCTGCATTTGTACTTTGTGACGTTTTTTTTGTTTCTTCAGTAATTTCGTTCTCTTTACTGCAGCACCCCCTGCTGTAACATATATAAGATACTGCTGTAATACCTGCAGCATACATCAGATAGGATGGCGCACTGAACATGATAAACTCCTTTAATTTTATTTACATATAAAATATCGGAGTTTTAAATATAAAATTTCACTTTCTTTTAGAAACGAGTTTCTTACATAACAGAAAAAAACCATAAGATTTAAAGTGATAAACATGCTCTCATTTAACAATGAGGCGGTCCAGGTGCAGCAAAGATTTATACACAGCATTTCAGGTCACGTCAAGAAAAGAGTGTAATTTAGCCATCATAAACAAAACTTAAGCCGCCTTTTTTTCTATCTGATTAGCCAAAAACAAATGAAGTCTATCGGGCTTTATGTAAGCTTTACCAGAAGCCCAATCAGCCTGATACT
>JAAEMD010000566.1 GCA_024225875.1 bacterium | reverse complement strand
AAAGTAGCGACACAATAGCAAAATTTTCTCATGGGTGAGAATGGGCTTCAATGACCCGTCGGAACTCATGAGGAGATTTTGCGGTGAAGCTGAGAAATCTTTTTAGGAAAAGGCGACAACTTGCTTGACACACACCGATTTCCCACCTACGTCCTTTTTTAAATAACATTCCTCTTATCTGAATAAGTGGGCGATTAGTGGCGAGTTCTTCTTTTGAATTAAGTATAATGCCTATATGACCGTTGTAATATTTAGGAGTTGTATAAATTATAAAGTCTTCCGATTTACCTTCATTGAGTTTATATTTGCCATTCCATATAGCTCTGCTTGGGAATTTACTCCCTGTTGGTGCTTTAAATTTCATAGATACCTCACGTGCTACCAGAGATCTGTCAATTATGAATAATAGGTCACCAATACTCGCAGTATGAGCTTCTTGCTGCGTAACGTCAAAGTTTGATTTATATTTTTCTTCAGTCACTTTGTTTGTGATTGGTTTCTCCAGTTTTGTCAAAGGAAGTGAGGCCCCACATCCCAAGAACAACATAGAACACACAACATACAAAAATCGCTTCATAGAACCTCTTTTTTTATAAAGATATACCATTTTAACAAAAATGCTATATCATCTCTTTAGGTAGTCTGTAAATAGCGTAAGAGCTCGCTTTTTGCTGACCAAAATACAAAATTTGATTACATATGCTAAAACAATTTTTTGCCGGGGCATTGGTTGCATATATTTTTTGTATCCTGGAGCATCTTGGCCCCGGGGATAGTGTTGACAAGGATAATAATACTTGAGCGTGTGAATGCCAGATTTTCTTTCTTTCGGACTGAGCATTGTAAATAAAATGAAACGGTTATGAGGGTACAGACTGCCTTAGGAATATAAATTAATTAACCTGAACAAAATTTACCATAGCCCTCTGTGACAGCATGAGTAAGACACTTATTTCTTGAAAAATTAGTGTAGGCCGGGTAAGCTTAGTCTAATTGCAATGATTTATTTAGAAACTGCTCCTAATAGTGGTCACATTCGTTTTTTATAAATGTTCGCAGGGAGTTT
>JAAEMD010000565.1 GCA_024225875.1 bacterium | reverse complement strand
TTGGCAATCCGGGAGCGAAGGGGGACGAATTTAAAAAGTGCTGTAGTTAGTTATACTGCTATGCATGTTTTAATAATTGCTGCCAGAAAGTAGTTTTTATTGATGCCCATGACTTGCATCACAGCACTATGATTAGTGTCTTTGCCCGTGATCACAGTATAAGTTGTTATAATTAGATACCCCACTTCAGATTTTTTCAACCATCCGATTTTGCCGTCTGAAAAACTGATTCTGAAAAATTCCTTGTTTTCTTTTTCAATTTTAACCTTTGCCCACTGCCGTTAAGGATTCAATTCCCCCCTTGAGGGATATGAAAATTACGGCCTTGATCTTTGTTTCGGCACTCCTTCGAAAGTGTCAGCTACTTTGAGGCAAAATGAAGGATGCCGTATAATAAGCTTAAAAAATTCGCATATATCGAAAAAATATTGTTGACAAGACTGTATTATTCGGTATAATCGAATAATATAAAGATATTTTTATAAAACAGATCGGAGGACTTTATGAACGATATTGTAATTATATCATATAATCAGCTTAGTTCTGATTCGTTGCAGGGGCTTATTGAAGAATATATTACACGGGAAGGGACAGATTATGGGGATACAGAGTCGCCTCTTCAGCCTAAAATGGAACAGGCACTTAACCAGTTAAAAAACGGCAAAGCTGTTATCACTTATGATACA
>JAAEMD010000564.1 GCA_024225875.1 bacterium | reverse complement strand
CTTTCCTCCAGGGACCTGAAGTTTGTTTGTTGAAAGTACAGATTTTGCAGCAGAAACCTTGTCAGGAAAATTTTTTACATATACAAGCCGAAAACCAAGCCTGGTAAATTCTGAAATGCCGAGCGTATTTGTAACAAGAGAAAAAAATGATTCTGAATATTTGAAAAAATCCTTTAAGCCTGAACATGGTTTCATATCTGTAAAATGGGATTTATCAAGCTTTACAGATAATTCATATCTGTTATCTGATATGAATGTTGTTGTGGCCGGTTCAGCTTTAATCATTTTTAAATTATGCAATTCAGAGCTTATTTTATTCCAAATGAGACCTGCACGATCCCATAGCAAATATGCAGTGCTATATCTGAACTCTAAAATAGCCTGTCTGATTTTAAAATGTGATAAATCAAGTTTGTCTGGCATATAATGTAAACCTTAAAAATTCTTATGTGCCTCTGAAGCGAAGAACCATCAGTCTTTGTTTTTAACTCAAATAGTTATGCTGGTTTTGGATCAATTTTTTAATTAGTGTCTGCTTATGCTTTGGACTTTGAACAAAATTTCGAGAAATCATGAAAAATCAGTAAGTTATGGCTATATAGCCTGATTGTAATATAGTAATAATTTTAATGGGTTAAATATATTTTGTTCAAAGTCCAATTACAGACTTCCGAATAAATAATTTCACTGCGTTGTCAGGAGCTCGAAGTATTGTTATACGCCTTCATCCCTGACGCCTTGTGAAATTAATTATCCGGAAGTCTGCAGCTGACTTTATTTCATTTACATTAGCTGACCTGCTTTGTCAAGACTCTGTATAAGTTGCTAATTTAATTATTTTTTCGGCTATCCGCCTAAGCCGGGACAACCATGTGACATCAGGAAATCCCGGCTTAACCATTTTTTTAACATGAGCAAT
>JAAEMD010000563.1 GCA_024225875.1 bacterium | reverse complement strand
GATCAACTTAAAAATATTTCACAGCTCGAACACTCTCGCCATAGATCGCCTGTGAATTTTTTGGTTATTTTTATCGCTGCTCTTTCTGCTTATCAACTTAAACCTAAAAAGCCCGCTATTAAACTGGATTCAGATCAACTTGCTTTAGCTTTTTAAGGTGGGGCTTATCCAAAACTGAGGTTAAGTAGTAAGTGGCGTAAAATAAAAATAATCACCGAATATCCAGAAAGATAAAGACAGAAGAAATAAGGAATAGACCTGATTGATAGCCGTATGAGTTCTTTTAATAAAAACAAAACCACTTAAAAATAAAGCCAGTATAAAGGCTGTGACCGATGAAATATAAAAACTGCTTAAATTATAACGAGACATCAAAACTATAAAACCAGTGCCAGTCAATAAAGTGCCCTAAACAGCTAACCTGTTAACTACTGTTTTAACAGGTACTAAACTTTTACTGGTGATAATATAAACCAGGAGAGACAGATATATTGCAATAAAAAAATTATCCACACGCGGCAGTGCCATGGAAAATCTGATAACACCAGCATAAGTCAGGCCTGAAATCAGAATAATGACAGTAGCCAGTAAATAATAGCCCATTTTCTCTTTTAACAGGCCTTTGCTTTTTATGAACCTGTTAACTGTAATGATAGTGCTAAATACAATACCTGTAAAAATATAAAGCATATAAAGATAAGAGCTGGCCTGCAAAATTAATATTTTTTCCGGTCTTAATTCAATACTTTTAAAAAATGATCCTGAAAAAAATAAATTTACAGCTAACAAGAGGCCCGAGATCCCATACAAAAAGTTCAACCAGCCAGTTTTTACCTTTGTTTTGGTAAAGAGAAAAATGAAATGCAGAAAAATGGGCACAATAAAAGGATAAATTATATAAGTTATTTGAAATATTTTATGTAAAGAAAGTATTTTTGCTATATGTGTAGACTGAACAAAATCTACCAAAATACCAAAAGACAACCATATTATAAATAAGCTGCACATTCTATTTACAGCTTCTTTACGCCCTTCAATATATACAAAAAATGCCAGGAAAATTGTTAAGAAAAAAGCCACCACAGAAGAAACATAAAAAAAACTCATACCTTCTGTCTTTTATATCCTGATGTCTTACTTGTTACTAACAAAAGTTTTTTTATAATCAATCAATCCTAACCGCCTGCCATATTTAACCAGATTTTCTATTAAACAGGTCAACTGCTCATCCGTGTGCCCTGCAGATAAATTTATTCTCAATCATGATTTATTTTTCGGCACAGCAGGAAATGTTACAACATTAACCAGTATACCAGCTTCCTGTAAAAAATGCTGGATTGCACATATTTTAGCCTCATTCGGAATTATTATTGGAATAATATGTGTTTGATAGTTACCAGGCTGGAATTATCAACAGAGAAGTTACGCTAAACCTTCATCTGCCATGCGGCAGACTTACCCCTATTAAATCAAAACTACTTAAATTTTTTGCAGGACCAGGCAGGTGTTTTCTTTTAAATGCAGCATAAAAGGTATTAAATAACTCGCCAATGGCTTCTTTTATTATTTCCCTGTCTTTTTTATTTTCAATGCCACTCAAAAGATCTCTTTCAGATAAGTTACCCATAACCAGAAAACCGGTAATAAAGGCGGCCTCTATATTAGTTAAAATTTCTTTACCATAATTTATCATCAATATCTCCTGACTGCTAAAAAAGATCTTTTTTCAGACTATTTTTTCTTTAAATAACCCTGTCTTCGGGCTAGTATACATCGTTGTCTATTGTTTTACTACACTTTGTATTCTGCACTCAATATATATGTACTTCGTATTTTGACAGCCACTTCACGTATATGTTACTTTACAGCCTGGTTTACACTCCTGATGTTTCTGGTCAGTTATAAAAAGAGTTAGCAAAATTAAGGAGACAATCATCTTAATCAAAATAGTTTCTATCCCACCTGATAATATTCTTATCAATCAAGAAAAGACTGACAACACTACCGCTTCTGATTCTAAGTTAAACAAACTTATAGATTCAACTAATCTCCAAAATATACCCGGCGGTATAGAATTTCAAGAGATTATTAATTATGAAAACATTACATTTCAAGAATTAATGGCAGCCTTTTGTTCTACTTTGTTCACTACAGGAAGTTCAGAGCATAAAAATTATATTAACTCAAAGCTTTCTTTTATAAACGATTTGCTGTTGTACGTGGAAGATGACGATAGTTTTGACTTCACCAGTCTGGTCAAGGGCATCGCCCTTGAAATTAGTAGAATTAATGGTCTGAATAAACAATTAGCTATACAGTCTGAAAAATTCCTGGCAGTAGATCTCATAGCCTATACTAAAGAGGATAAAAATACCATCAAACTTAATCTTCTAGCTTGTTTAAATAACATTATCAGAAAAAATAAAATCAGTCCCGGTTACTGGCATGAAGTTTTGTCAACTGGTGAAAAATTACAGATGGTTTTTCAAGAAGAACAGCAGCATATCTTAAGCAAACTAAATAGTCTTAAGAATAAATATATACAATTTCACTGTGCATCATTTGCGAATAATCAACAAAAACATTTTAGTCATGAAACCTGTGTTCATCCAATGCCATCATTCACAAAAATAGACGACAAAGTAATTATCGCAACAAAAATAGAACGCAACAACTCGACAACTTATTTCTTTATAGACAATTTTGTAAATATCCTTAATGAGGATAACAACTGGCATTCTAACCTTGTAAAGTCCTATGATAATGCACTTTCAGATATTGTCAGCATGCCAGCTTCACACGTAGTCGCTTACTTCGCTGATCCTTCAAAAAGATCCACCAGAAAACAGCATGTAATAAACCCTTTTCATCTAATATCTTATATATTAGAGATAGAAGAATATAGACAGTCAGTTATTTATAATTGCTCTACAAAACAGTCTTTGTTCAATATTTACTCATTAATTAATGATAATAAAAACATTAAAAAATATACAGGGCAAACCTTGTTATTATCAAATACTGCTGTAGGAGGGAGTGAAGATTTCTATGCCATAAAATCATTAAAAGGAAAGAATATAGATACAGATGTAAAGAAAATACCTGATTTTATTATCAAAAGCTTTAAAATATCCGACAGAGGTTCTTTAGGACAAAGTTCTAAAAATGCGTTTGAGGTAAAACTATTTGATAATAGTCTTGTGACCATCAGTCTTTTTAAATCATCAGCTTTAAGCAACAGCATTGGGAATCACTTCTGCTATAAATTTAATGAATTAAAAGTGAAATACCTTATTGATTCCAGCAATCATAGCTTAAAAATTTTGCGACAGGAAAAACTCCAGAAGAACTCCATTAGCAATGAGGGAAAAGCTACCTGTATATCTAACACTACACTTGAGTATCAATACAATATTCTGGATCAGAAAAATCAAGATACATTGTACGGTTTTTTAGGGTGTGTAGATAGAGTTTCGCATCTCTTCTACTCATCAAATACCGCTTTTCTCAACTGTAGTTCAAACACAGGAATGAGTCTTGAGTTACGTAATCTTCAAACAGGCCAACCAGTAACAGTAGAGTTTTTAGCACATAATTACCTTAAACAGGATGGCCCGGTTACAAACACTAACATAATAAGAATATCTAAGCTTAAACAGATACTTACTGATAACTCAGCTGTGCAGTCAGCTAAAAAAGAGAGTTATATAAACTTGATGACTCAAAAGTGCCTTGAAAACAACACTTCCCTGCCAGAAGAAAATATTAAGGGTATAAAATATACTGCTTTTCAAAAAATTTACGATCAGGCCAGAAATATTGAATTACAGGATATTGAACTTAAAAAATCAAAAAATATGGTATAAATAGTTATGGCTTTTTAGTTACTAAAAAAACTGCTTTATGCTAAAAAATCTATTTCCTGCTTAAAGCATTGTAGATACAGCTGGTACAAATTGAACTGTCCGTTTAAATGACTGAGTGCAGTGAGGCGTACATAAACGAAGTCATTTGAGAACTTTAAGTGTCGGACATTTTACTTTGGAACAGCTATAGTATTGACATGATATTATTAATTTTATTAGGATATATAGTTCAGAAAATTTTATATTATTTTAATTAAAGCTTACTTAAATAGAGATTTACTCAGGAGATTAGTATGTCAGAAGAAAAAAAAGTTACAAAAAAAAGTACTGTTAAAACAAAAAATACAAAGCCTAAAGATAAAGAACAGGCATCTACCGTGGATTCAAAGAAAAGCTCTGTTAAAAAAGAGAACATCAGCAAATCAGCTGCTAAGCACGGACTTATTAGTGAAAAAAAAGGCATTAAGTATTATAAAGTTAAAGCCTCATGTGTTTGCGGCGCTGAATACGAAACAGGCTCTACTATGGATAAAATCCGTATTGATATCTGCTCTAACTGCCACCCTTTCTTTACAGGTGAAAATAGAATTGTTGACGCTGAAGGCCGTGTTGATAAGTTTAAGAAAAAATATAATCTTTCATAAATCTATTTTTTCTCTTTTATTTTTTTATATACCTGTAAACAAGTATTATGTATTACAATCATAGTATATTATGCTGAATTTAGATAAGTTTGAATTAATTTTAGATAATTTTAATGCTCTTGAAAGAAAGATGAGCGATCCTGATATAATTTCGGACCAGTCTGTTTACCAGGATATTCTGAAAAAACATTCTGAATTAAAAGAATGCGTGGAAACCTATCTTTTATATAAATCTATTGCGAAAAATATAGACGAGGCCAGAGAACTGCTGCAGGATGTTGAAATGAAAGATATCGCACAAATGGAAATTCAGAAATTACAACCTGAGCTGACAGACATGGAACAAAAACTTCAAATATTTTTGATTCCAACTGACCCTAATGATAAAAGAAATGCTCTGGTAGAAATCCGCTCCGGTACCGGTGGAGAAGAGGCCGCTCTTTTTGCAGCAGAGCTGTTTCGCATGTACTCAAAGTACTCAGAGCTGCGGGGATGGAAAATTGATGTCTCATCGAAGAATTTAACCGGTCTGGGCGGTATCAAGGAAATAGCCTTCACCGTTTCAGGAACTGGCGTTTTCAGCTATTTAAAATATGAAAGCGGAACCCATAGAGTACAGCGCGTTCCAGAAACTGAAACTCAGGGCAGAGTACATACATCTGCAGCAACAGTCGCTATATTGCCAGAGGCTGAGGAAGTTGATGTTGATATTGATGATAGTGATTTGAGGATTGATACTTTCAGGGCCAGCGGAGCAGGTGGCCAGCATGTAAATAAAACCAGTTCAGCAATTAGAATTACACATATCCCAACTGGCATTGTCACAGCCTGCCAGGATGAGCGTTCTCAATTTCAGAACAAGGATAAGGCCATGAAAATGCTTCGTACCAGGCTTTATGATGTCAAGCTTGAAGCACAAAGAAAAGAAGCTGCCAGCCTGAGGAAGGGGCAGGTGGGAAGCGGAGACAGATCAGAAAAGATCCGTACCTACAATTATCCACAAAATAGAATAACTGACCACAGGATCAATCTCACTCTATACTCCTTAACTAATGCACTTAATGGCGATATAGATGAGCTGATAAAAGCATTGATGGCAGCTGACAAACTGTCAAAAATGCAGGAATGATTACTTATTTTCAGCTGTTTAATAAGGCCGCAAAAGAACTGGCTGCCTGCTCTGATGAGCCCGAAATAGAAGCAGAGATACTCTTATGCCATGCTTTTGAAATAACCAGAGAATCTTTCCTTTCTTTTTTAAATGAAGAAGTTAAGGGAGCTTCTAAAACAGCCCTTTTTAACAGCTGTACAGCCAGTCGTAAACAGGGCATGCCTGTCTGCTATATTACACGAAAAGCATTCTTTATGAATAATCAGTACAGTATCGATCAGGGAGTGTTAATACCCAGGCCGGAAACTGAGCTTTTAGTTGAAAAAACCCATAAACTACTGCTGTCTTTAAAAAAAAAATATACCACTGTTAATGTACTGGAGCTCGGTTCAGGATCAGGGATTATAGCTGTCGAATTAGCCTTAAGGCACCCTGATATCTCTATATACAGCTGGGAAATCAGCGCAACAGCCTGCAAACAGGCAAAAATTAATATCTTTTATCATCAAACATCAAATATAGAGCTAATCCATAAAGATTTTTTTAAAGATTCTGCCAGATGGAGTCAGATGCTGAAAAACAGTCACCCGGTCATCCTTGTCAGCAATCCGCCCTACATTGCTGCAAAAGACATCCAGGGGCTGGACCCATCTGTAAAGTACTATGAACCGGAAGTCGCACTTTGCGGCGGCTCCAGCGGCATTGATTTTTATAAAAAGATTTTTAAGGCAGCCTCTACAGGTCAAAACGTATATCTGGCACTTGAAATCGGAGTAGATCAAAAAAAAACATTGAGCGAGCTTCTTTCCAGGCACCATTTTAAGGACACTGTTTTCTTTTCCGATCTCAACAGGATACCCCGTGTTCTTATTTCAAATACCGAACTTTAAACAGGGCCTTAAAAAATCACCTCTTTCATTTCATCAGGTTGAATGTTAGATTATTATTCCTTTTAATGGCAGCCTTACCGGACAGCATAAATATTTATTGATTATAGATGTTACTTATATGGAAAAAAAAATTTTATACGATGTTATAGTTATCGGTGCCGGACATGCTGGCTGCGAAGCAGCTTTAGCCAGTGCCCGCCTTGGATGTAAGACAGCAATATTTACTTTAAACACAGATAACACAGCTTTAATGCCCTGCAACCCTGCTGTTGGAGGACCGGCAAAAGGTCAGATTGTAGCAGAAATAGATGCCCTTGGAGGAGAAATGGGACTGGCTGCAGACAATACCTTTATCCAAATGAAAGTACTTAATCGTTCCCGGGGCCCTGCAGTTCAGTGCTTACGGTCACAAAACGATAAATGGGATTATGTCAGGTATATGAGAAATACTATGGAAAACCAGATTAACCTGGATATCAAACAGTCCATGGTTAGTGATTTGATAATTGAAAAAAAACAAGTATCAGGAATAATTACAGATACTGGAAAAAAATATATGTCTCGCACCGTTGTTATTGCCACAGGCACTTTTTTGAATGGGATAGTACATATAGGACTGAAGTCATTTTCTGCCGGACGAATAGCTGAATTCAGTTCTGATAATTTAGGAGCAAATTTAAAAAAACATATTAGAATGGGAAGGCTCAAAACTGGAACCCCGCCCCGTCTGGATAAATCCTCTATAGATTTTTCTAAAATGACTATCCAGCCTGGTGATAACGAGTTTCTGCATTTTTCTTTTAAAACTAATTTTAATGAAAAATTCAAAAATCAGCTGCCCTGTTACTTAACAAACACAACTCCGCTTTCGCATAAAATTATATTAGATAATCTCGATCAGTCCCCTCTGTATCAAAAAGTAATTAAATCCCTGGGACCCAGATACTGTCCATCTATAGAAGATAAAATTGTACGTTTCAAAAATAAATCTTCACATCAAATATTCATTGAACCGGAAGGCAGGAACACAAGTGAGTTTTATGCTCAAGGGCTTAACACCTCTCTCCCTGAAGATATTCAGGAATCTTTTTTGCAAACCATTCCCGGACTGGAAAATGTTAAAATTATCAAGCCAGGATACGCTATTGAATATGATTTTTCATATCCTGATCAACTCAGGCCCACACTCGAAAACAAAGAGATCAACAGCCTTTTTCTAGCCGGCCAGATAAATGGAACCTCCGGCTATGAAGAAGCGGCAGGGCAAGGCCTGGTAGCAGGCATTAACGCTGCTCTAAAAGCTCTGAACAAAAATCCGTTTATTTTAAAAAGAGAGGATTCCTATATCGGCACTATGATAGACGATTTAATAACAAAAGAAATCACAGAGCCCTATCGTATGTTCACCTCAAGATCAGAATACAGACTGCTTCTGAGGCAGGACAATGCTGTTTTTCGACTATCGGAAAGAGCCTTTTCCCTGGGACTGCTTTCAAAAGAACATATTTTATTTATCAGAGACAAAAAAAATAAAATTGATAATTTAATAGATAAGTGGAAAAAAGAAAACATTAACGCTTTTCTTCTTGACTCTTTCAATATTACGCGAAAAATATCCATCCATAAGTTCCTGAAACAGGCCAGCACTTCTGTACCCGATTTAATTAAGGCCGGCTTGATTTCAGGTTCTGAAGCTGAAATTGCCAATATCGCTTCTATAAACATTAAATATGAAGGCTACCTCATACGCCAGCAGAAAGAAATTGATAAAATAACAAAGTTAGAGTCAAAATGTTTTTTACCAGGCATTGACTTTGATAAAATACCAGGATTAAAAAAAGAAAGCCGTGAAAAACTTAAATTATACAAACCAAAAACAATTTATGAAGCAAAAAAAATTGCAGGAATAAACCCTGCTGATATTGTGGTAATTATTGCTTTTTCTCAAAAAAACAATCTTATCAGATAAGGCAGGGGCCGCAGCATGCAGCAGATAGATCGCATTAAGACTTATACTGACCTTTTAAAAGATTATAATGAAACAATTAATATTTACTCAAAATCATCTTACGATAAACTCAATTTTCATATCCTGGATTCTATTAATATTGCAAATTTAATTTCCAACAAACCATATAGAGTAGTTGATTTTGGGTCTGGATCAGGACTGCCTGCTGTTATCATTTCAATAATAAACCCCCAAAACAAAGTTCAGGCTTTTGAGTCAAAACAAAAAAAATGCACCTTTCTCGAAAAAGTAAAAAAAGCACTGGATCTGAAAAATCTTCAAATAGTAAACAGAAATATTTACGAATATAAACTAAAACATGATCTCACAGCAGATTTCTATACCGCAAAAGCTTTTGCGGCCCCGGAAAAAGTGACCCGCCTGGCCTCTTCTGTTGCAAAAACAAAGGCAGGATTAATAATTCCAGTCAGCAAAAAACAATACCTAAGCTTAAAAAACACACTTTATCCCTTCAAAATAATAGAAAGTAACGACACCCTTTTTTACTATTTACATAAAACATTAACCGTAACCTGAAGCAGGGGCTAATGCTGAAGCCTGTCCTTTATGTCTGCAAACTGTTTGCTGGACGTATATTTGATAATAATACGCCCCTTTTTTTCTGAGCCATTTATTTCTACCCTTGTCTTATATTGAGCTGTCAGTTCTTTTTCCAGTGCCGAAAATAAAGACAGCTGCCGGTGCTTTTTTGCCTTAGACATTCCCCTGACATTTTTTTTATCAGCCACCATCTCCTCAACCTGTCTTACATTTAAGTTCCCTGCTAAAATATTATTAAACTCGGCTATTATATCTTTCTCTTCCTGCAGAGCTAACAATGTTCTTGCATGGCCGCCTGTAATAATATTAGCACTTATAGCATCCTGTACAATTACAGGCAGATTAAGGAGCCTGAGACAGTTAGTAACAGCGGACCGGCTCTTACCAATACTGTCAGCGATTTCCTGGTGCGTCATATTAAAGCTGTCTACAAGATTCTTATACCCATCAGCCTCTTCAACAGGATTCAAATCTGCTCTTTGCAGGTTCTCAATTAATGTTAACTGCAAAGAATCTCTGTCTGATACATTTTTTACAATAGCCGGTATAAAATTCATATTAGCCAGCAAAGAAGCCCGGTATCTTCTCTCTCCAGTTATTAATTCATAATAATTATCTTTTTTTCTAACCAGAATAGGCTGAGCCAGCCCATGTTTAGAAATTGAATCGGCAAGTGCCTTAAGTTTTTCTACATCAAATTCTGTCCTGGGCTGTAATGGGTTAGGCCTTATCTCTGTCAAAGGAATATTTGTCAATGTCCTGCCGGAAGTAAGTGCTGACTTTGGAATCAGCGCTTCCAGCCCCTTACCTAGCCTTTTCATTTTATCAGACACGTTCACTTACCTCCTTAGCAAGATTTTTATACGCCATAGCACCCCTGGAATCAGGGCTGTATAAAGCTATGGGAAGCCCATGGCTGGGAGCTTCGGTTAATCTAATATTTCTCGGAACTACTGTTTCAAAGATTAAATCATTAAAGTACAGCCTGGCATTTTCTACTACCTGCTTATTAAGCGCTGTTCGCTTATCAAACATAGTAAGAACTATCCCGCATATCTCTAAATCAGGATTACAGGAGTCCTTGACCAGTGTCAAAGTATTAATTAAGCCTGCTATGCCCTCCAGCGCAAAATACTCGCACTGCACAGGTATTATCACCTTGTCCGAGGCCACTAAAGAGTTTACAGTTAACAAACCCAGCGAAGGCGGACAATCAATAATAATATACTCATAGTATTTTCTCAGTTTTGTCAGACTGTTTTTTAATAATGTTTCACGTGAAACAATCGATACAAGCTCTATCTCCGCCCCGGCCAATTCTTTGGAGCTGGGTACTATATGCAGGTTTTCGAATGGCGTTGGATACAACACCTTTTCCAGATCTCCGCTAAGGTTTCCTAATAATAAATCATATACAGTCTCTCTGACCCGGTCCTTATTTATTCCCACGCCTGAAGTAGCATTTGCCTGAGGGTCCATATCTACTATCAGGGTCTTACTTCCATTCTCACTCAAATATGATGCTAAATTTATTGCAGTAGTCGTTTTTCCAACCCCGCCTTTTTGATTTGTAACCGAAATAACAGCAGCCCTCATAGTTTCGTTAGTATAGCACCTTTTTTATTTTTTTCAAAAAAATTTAATCGCTTTTTCGAAGAAACTATACTTCATATATAAGGCTTTGATGCAATAAAATAAAACAGGTAATAATCTAAAATTTACTACGTATATAGCTGGTACAAATTGAACTGTCCGTTTAAATGACTGAGTGCAGTATACAGGCGTACATAAATGAAGTCATTTGAAAACTTTAAGTGTCGGACATTTTATTTTGGAACAGCTATAAAATCAAGCTTAAAAATCGTGTATTTAGTTATAAATTATGCTGTGCCACATAAGTACTAAAGCTCATATGAACTACATCAGGCCGGTTATGATTGCCATTTCTGGTTATAGCAGAGTTATGTTGATCGACAATTCTAGAAGTCATTAAATCATTATCATCATAATCTTCATCAGAGTCGTTGTTTTCAAAAGTTATATTTTGATATAGCGATTCATTTTCTAAAGTAACCTCACTATTTACAGTGATAGATTCCTGGATTTCCTCTATATATTCTTCATTACTCAGAACAGTATCCATGTTATCTCTTTCCTGATTTTCAAGGCGAAGGTCATTAAAGTATTCCTCTATAGAAGTGGCGCTTTCGAGATACTGAGTGCCAGACAGTAGCGGAGGCGGGTCTATGGGTGTGTTATTGAGCCGGTACCGATCTAAAGGCTGCCGGAGACCCTGGCTCTCATTGATCTGGTAGGCGTCAGGGCGTCTATTGAGCAGGTCAAACTGGCTGAAACTCCTGATCTGGAAATCATGGCTTTCTTCGATCTGGGTGGTGTCATCGCTGTCATCGCTTACCTGGAGACTCTGGATGCGCTGATTAAGCTGACTGAAACAATTGAACTGGATAAACTGACTGATTTGGATAAACTGACTGAGTTGGATGAGCTGACTGAGCGGGCTGTCATTGACGGCCTTTTTTTTATCATTACCAGTATCTGCAACTACAATAGAGCACAACTTAACAGGCGGATTTATGAAAATTAATGTTGACGATCTATTATCATCACGTACATTTGACTGGTTAGAATTTGTGGTACTGGTTCTGTTGGCACTATTTCTGACAGATGTACGATTTACACCCGTATTTACTCCAGTATCAATAGCATTAATTGAATGCATGCCTCATCTCCTTAGCCCATAAATTTGAGTATATTTTTAGAATAGACCAAAGAAATAAGAATGTCAAATAAACAGGTTATTTTAACACTTAATAGCAAATTTTCCTCTTGAAAAGCTATTGTTCCAAAAGATTGTGAAAGAAATTCTCAAAGTTTTGTTTATGCAGGGCCTGTATAACTTTCTGGTTAATAACAGCAATATCCAGCTCTCTTTTAACTAAAAAATCAAAGGTACCTGACTTTAAAGTATTAATAATAAGATCAAATTCTGTAAATGCGGCAGCCATTATAATCTCTGCTCCGGTATGTAGCTTCTTTATGGGCTGAATAAGCTCATTACCTGTAATATCTCCCAGCGAACATCTAAAATAACAACAACATTGATATTATCTGTATCTTCCAGCCTTTCCAGGGCTTCTTTACCAGAATTAGTAACAATAATATTGTAACAGTTACGCTCCAGGTATTTATTATAGCTGGGAACGGCCTTCATCTCATCTTCAACAATTAAAATTGTGGTGTTTTTATAGTCTTCAACAGGAGGGGTATCTACTTTGGCCAAAATTTCACTGGCCTAAGCAGGTAGTCGAAGCACGCTGCAGCCCCCTCCTCTCATATAGTCGATAACAGGTAATGCAAAAGGGTTACAAACTGGTCCACAATAGTGTTGATATAGCTAATTAATAATAATCTGTCATAATAGTATGTATGAGCTATTCAAAAGATTTCCGAAAAAAAGTATTTGAAATAAAGAAAAAAGATAATTTGAGTACAAAGGAGGTAGCCAGGCGATTTGGTATATCATCACGAAGTATTTTTAGATGGAGACATAAGCCTGATCCTTGTAAAAAAAGGGGGGAGCCAGCAACAAAAATAGATATGGAGGCCTTAAAAGAAGATATCAATTTAAATCCAGATGCATATCTTGAAGAACGAGCTAGTCGCTTATCTGTTTC
>JAAEMD010000562.1 GCA_024225875.1 bacterium | reverse complement strand
TCAGTTAAAAACTGAAAAAGAAAAAAGCGAAGCTTCATATTACGCACAAAATGATGTAATTATGATGGGTTGCGGAGAGTTATATTGTGCCAATAATCCGTTGGTTTATATTGACCCTATGGGTTTATGGGCGATTGGGTTTAAGTTATTTGGGTTTGGATTTTCAATAGGCGATAAGGGGGTAAGTGTATCGCTACCAGTTGTAACTTTAGGTGTAGATTTTCAAGATGGATCTTTTTATGGAAGTATAGGGGCAGACGTTGGTAGCCATATAGAGTTAGGAGAAACAAGTATAGGGTATACCTTAGGAGTGAGTTATAATCATAATTTCTCTAGAGGAGGAAATGATTTATACGGTGTTTATGCAGGGGGCTGGATAGATGCTGGAGGGACCAGCTACGGTGGAGGATATTTTTATACCCCAAGGGATGGGAGAGTTAGCAATGTTCCTGGAGATTTTTTCTTTGATATTGATAGAATGGGTGAAAGTTATAATAGAGTAATGGGAAGTGCTCCCGATATGAGTCCAGGCGAAGGGGTGCCTGGTATTGATGGTGTTCCGGATCGAAAAGAAGGACAAACCTCTGTGCCAGGTACGAATCCCTGGGGCAATCCTGCAAATAAAAGAGTAGAGCTTTCCCTTAATCCGTTAAGTTGGCTTGATTGGACATTTACTAATGTAATTCCAGGTAGAGAAGGAGGTCCAATTAGTACTGTCGCCAATAAAGTACCTGGACAAGCTGCATTTGCACACTACCATGATGCGTTATCAACAAATCTTATGTTAGCAATGTGGTATGCTCCATTCAGCCAGATTACAACATATGGAGCTCATATTAGAAATTTATCTTTTTGAAAATTTGTAATGATATGAAAATAAAACTGATTTTACTATTAAATATTTTTATAATTATTGCTATTCAAGGCATTTCGTATTCACAGCCACCTAATCAATTTTTAAAAGCGTCTAATTCTAAAAAAATTGAATTAAGTGAAGAAACTAAGCATATCCTCTTAAATACGCTAGTAATTGGAGGGGGGTATCTTCTTAGTGATAAACCAAATCTTTTAGGAGGTATTATTTTGGTTGGTGGAGGATTGAATACAAAATCTTCTAAGGACTCTACGATAATTGGATTAACTAGTCTATATAACTTTACTTTGGCTCATCAGGCCAATAGTAAAGAAGAGGTTTTTCTGACAAATTTAGCTATCTGGGGAGCAGTAGAACTATTCTATCCAAAGCCTAAAGAAGAACTTAAAGATAAAAAAAACCAAGCAACTAGTTTTAAGGTAATGCCGATGTTGGGCAAAGATAATTTTGGCTTAGCTTGCAGCTACAAGTTTTAAAGTGTAAAGCTATTTTTCCTGGCTATCCAGAAACGACAGAACAAGATTTTTAAGGATTTTCCTTGAGTTTTCATTAAGTTTATCAGCCTGAAAGAAAGCATTGGCAAGTTCTTCATCGTTAATATTAGAGTGCATTTTTCCAAGCAAAAGAAAATCAGTTGAGACGTTAAAGATAGCTGCTAATTTTGCCAGGATGGCTACAGATGGAGAGTGTACCCCTTTTTCGTAATTCATAACATTGGTAGGACTAATACCCAATAAACGTGCTACGGCCCGTTGAGACAGTCCTTTTTTACGTCTTAGAAGCAAGAGTCTTTCGCTAAATCCGATTTCATTTAAGTTGTTCATATAATTGATCCTTAGAAGGTTAAGTGTATTATACAGATTGACATAGTGTTCATATATTGTATACTTTAATTAATAATCAGGACGATTTTTAAAAAAACCCAAGTCAAGCCCTGATTTTAAAATGGAGGTTAAAAGAAAGAAATGCCAAAAGATAATAAGAAGCTAAAAAAAGCAGAGAAAGCCATAATCCTGAACCAGTGCCTTGGCTGTCAAAAGATATACAAT
>JAAEMD010000561.1 GCA_024225875.1 bacterium | reverse complement strand
TCAGAGCCTACTGAAGATCAGCTTTATATCTACAAAGCACTCAATATTTCGAGTGCTCCGTTGCCCGCTAAAAAATTACGGGCCTTTTGAATTTGTAGTGACGAATCTTAGATTCTCGTGCCTGGCTTGGCGAACTTGGGAGGAGAAAGAAAAGTATAAAAGCCAGAAAGTGTCAGTTATAGACAAAGAGCCCGATTCACCAGATGAAGAGTTTAAATTATATGATAATATTCATAATAATTATTTTTGCTGGAATTTTAAAAGTATTTTTTTTAACTATGATATACAAGCAAAGGATTTGATTACAGAGAATAACAACAAAAATAATGAGTGCAAAGAAAATAAGTTTGTAGAAAAAAACAATGAAATTTCTGATGAAAATTCAGCAGTTAAAGAAGTATACAAAAGAATAGCTGCACTGAATTTTATAGATACTGATTTGAAAATAAAATTAAAATATGAAACTATGATTGCTCTGGGTATATCCGACTGTAAACTTAATAAGAAAATGTGGCTTTACCCTGTTAGGTCATTTACCAGTGATGAAATTATTTTTAATAAATCTTTTATTCCAATCTTGAATGAATATTTTGATGAAATTGAAGACCCTTTTAAAATGAGTTATTTATCTGCACCTGTAAATTTAAAATCAGACGTGCCTTTCTATTTTAAGGGTCATGTGCTTATAGGACAGGGTTCTAAGATTAATAAATATTCCTTTTTAGGGGACAGTTTAATTAATCCACATATGTACTACTTAAATGAATACCCTGACAACTTTCATGACATTGACTTTGAAAAATTCCATGATTCTTTTACTGCTTCCATCAATCTGAAAGAAGATCTTGGGGGCTATATAAAAAATGATGATGCTGTCATTAACTTCCTTTACCCTTTATTAGAAAAATCTCCATACTCAGTTATAGATATCTTAAAAAAAGGCGCAAATGTCAGTAATGAAAATGTCTCGAGAAACAACCTTATGATTAAGACAGCTTTGATCAGTTTAGTATATCCACAGGCAAAAGCTGACGAACAGTCTTTTTTTGAGATGGACTATATAATTAATAACCACCCTTTCAAATTGAAATATGATATAGAAACTCATCCTTACCATACAAAGCATTTAAGCCTGCAAATTTACGATGAACAGCCGGTAAAAATATTTCGATTTTTTTCATTCGTCAGAAGGCATAAAACAGGCTATTCTGAATTTCATCGAAACATTCAGTCCTGTATAATTAATTTTACGTCCAGTTTCAAAGAATTAATATAAACTGGCCCACAATAGTGTTGATGAGCAATGAGGCTGGAAGTTCGAAGTTATTAAGTTCTATGTTCTAAGTTGTTTAGTTCCAGGTTTCTTCTATCTGCCCGATAGCCATATTTTTGTCTTGATATCTCTGCCAGATACCCTGTTGCAGGCATACTTGCCACTGTTATTCCCGGTATCTCTGGCTTGCCTCATCTACTGCTATTGCTACTGATAAGGGCTTACATTTTGTGTGCTCTATTGTCTGCAGCTCATCAAATTG
>JAAEMD010000560.1 GCA_024225875.1 bacterium | reverse complement strand
GAGCAAGCTATTTACCCTAGGGAGAACTTATTTGGATATTGCTTTGATAGCAGTCAGATGAGTTATTATAAAGGGAATATTAATGGTCAAACAGACTATGATCGCTCAATTTTAACTAAAGGAAAAAATAAGTTGACGTTGGCCTTAATTGCAAATGCTACAAATATTATTGGTTTGACGAACTTTACTTGGGCGATGCTACATTTATTCTTTGTTTTTTTATGTTTATTCTACCCTTATTTTCCCTTGCTTTAGGGGCATATGAACTTGCATTTGATTTTTTTATCATTCTTTTAAGTTGCTGGGGGGGATCTAAATTAATTAGCTTGCTAATTTGGCCTTTTTTTCGTTTCAAATTTAATCTAGCCACAATTTTTAACCGTAAAACGGGTATGGTTGAAGTACCGACTAAGAATGCAAAAAATTTTGATACACTCCCTTTTGAAGAGTTCAATGCTCACTATAAGGTAGCCCATAATCCTAAAAGTGGTTTTGCTAATAGAGGCTTTACATTACTGCATTATAAGAAAAACATTCGTTATGAACAGACTTATAGTAACCAAATAGCCTGCGCTTTTTTGCACTGGGAGTTACTGCAAAATTTTATGGATGTTACTCAGCCTTTGGCCGATATCCCGCAATTTGAATATTATCGAGAGTTTGATAAAACAACCGTAGAGTTTGATAAAGCGAATGGTCGTCCAAAATATTTTTGGTATCGGGTTGATAAATCATTTTTAAAGCAAATGACCCAAGCAGATGATGAACTTTTAAAAGAATTTAATGATGATGAGCAACTAGATAATTTACTAATGGG
>JAAEMD010000559.1 GCA_024225875.1 bacterium | reverse complement strand
CGACACAGTTCAGTCCTGACGAGGATTTTGATAAATATCCAAAGCAAGTGGAAAAAGACATACTACTTTTAAAAAAAATGGGGGTACATCTGCTTTTCACTCCTGAATCAAGTAATATGTATACTGAAAAAAAAGAAACTTCTACAATAGTTGATATCCCTTATCTATCAAATTTATTATGTGGTCAAAGCCGTCCGGTATTATTTCAGGGTGTATGTACTGTAGTATGCAAGCTGTTTAATATAGTTACTCCAGACAAAGCCTTCTTTGGTGAAAAAGATTTTCAACAGTTAGTTATAATAAAAAAAATAACAAGAGACCTGTTCTTTCCAGTCGAAATAGTTGCCTGTAAAACAGCTAGAGAAAAGGATGGGCTGGCATTAAGCTCCAGAAATATTTATCTATCTGAATCCGAACGTAAAATCGCACCAGAAATATACAAAACACTATTATCAGGACAACATATGTTCCAGTCAGGCATCATAGAATCTGAGAAACTACTTTCTGAAATGCAGAAAAATCTAATAAATAATACTCCTGTTAAAATAGACTATTTAGATATTATTGATCAAAAAACACTGGAAAGAAAAAAAATTGCTGAACAGAAAAACAGGATTATTTTTGCCGGATTTCTTGGTAATACCAGGTTAATAGATAATATTAAACTATAACTAATAATATACCCGTTCCGAAATGAACGGCACTGCTGATTTAAATATATTAACTTCAGTGGCGGACATTTTATTTTGGAACAGCTACAGCTAACACTATTGTGGGCCAGTTTTGTAAAGATGGCACCTGATATTTTTTTCTGGAAACAAGCGATATTCAATTAAAACTGACATTTTGCATCAGAGAAGTAATTTATATATAATAGACTAATGCTGTTTGCGAAAGATAAAGTTGAATTTTATAATAAGCTGAAACGCATACTTGCTGAAAAAGGATTTCTACTTACTCCGCTAGTAGACATTAATGGCGGACTGCAGTTTCAATTTCAGTACAAGGAAGACTTTGGTCTTATTCGTATATTAGAAGGTGAAAAAGGAATCCATCTGGACCTGTCAGAAATAAAAAACAAAAAAGTAGCAGAAGAAATTGAAAGCTCCCTGGTAGCATCAGATAATATTATTCATTATTATGAAGATTACAATAAAAGCTCTCAAAAAGAAAAAAAACCAGAAAAAAACAGCTCTGATATATTAAATAGTCTAATTTCTGATCCTAATGAAATTATTGGTATAGATGACACTGGAAAAAATGATTACTTTGGACCACTGGTTATAGCTGCTGTACATACAAACCAGACAACAAAAAATAAACTGGAAGCACTTGATATAAACAATGAAAACATACTTAATAATCAAATAAGACTATCCAGGCTTGCTGACAAAATAAAAGAAATCTGCCCTCATTCAATTATAATTTTAAGCAATAAAAGCTTTAACGAAATATACGAGAAAATGAAAAATATAAATCATATGCTGGCATGGGGGCATGCCAGGGTAATAGAAAACGTACTGAATCAATCACCCTGTAAATATGCACTTTCCAATCAGTTTAACAATGCATCTCTTATAAATAGTTCTCTTATGTCAAAAGGAAAAGGCATTACAATACTTCATAAGCCAAAACCATCTGAAAATATAACAGTCAGCGCAGCTACTATCCTGGCTCAGGACGCATACTTGATGAACCTGCAAAAAATAAATGATACTTTTAATATGACTTTCCCCAGGGGCTGTTCAACAAATGTCCTGGAAACTGCCAGAACTTTTGCTGGTAAACATGGTAAAGAGTCATTAAATTACATAGCTAAACTAAGCTTCGAATCCAGTAATTTCAACTAGTATAGCTGTTCCAAAGTAAAATGTCCGACACTAAAGTTTTCAAATGACTTCGTTTATG
>JAAEMD010000558.1 GCA_024225875.1 bacterium | reverse complement strand
AGCCGTTAAAATCAATGTAAAATGAACACCCAGGGAATCAGCAGCAGCTTGTGTGCAGGCAAACAGGAAATTCTTTCGTGCCATAACAAAGGGCTTAATAGCTCTTTCGTACCAGCTATGCCTGCCTGGAATCGGAGATCAGGTGTCATGAAAAATGAAGCTCGTTATGTTTCTCCGATGATGGTATCGCTCTTGCCACCGGCGAATTGTTTTTTCTTCCAGCAATAATATTTCTGCTGTCGCTGCTACTGTATATCCTTTATCCAAAAGCAAAATCGCTTTAATTCGATCCCTGCTTTTTCCATCTCTTACCGATTTGTGAAATTGCTTTAACTCTTTCTCTCACCTCAGACGTTAGCCTGATATGTTCCATATTTAATATGGTTATATACAAATTATATGCAAAAAACCAAATTACTCATGGGTTGTTTCTGTTGTTTTCGGACATTTCATTTTGATTTCTTAAGAAAATTATGTGAAATTTTTCTAAAAAAAAACGAAAAATAATTAAAGGGTTCAGGGGAAATAAAAAATATATAAGCTAAAAAAACAATTTGAAAAAAAACTGGTGTATAAGGGGTGCTGGAGCGGAGGAGTTTAATATGTTATCTAACAATACACGGAATTCTTTATATAGAGCAAGAAAATTAAATAATAGAAAAAATAATAATAGCAAAAATAATAATAGCAAAAATGTCAATAAAAACAATAAATCTGATACTTGTGACGAAACTGAAGTTGTAAATAACACTCCAGAGGTAGAAATAATAGAGTACAAAAATGTTAATATTGGTTACAGTAATGAAAATTCTCAGGTATCTCGAGAAGATGGACGTATAAGTAAATATTTAGTAGAAATGGAACAATCAGATGAACTAAGTTTCGATGAGTTGCTGGAAAGTGAAAAGAGGAAACTGGTAGAAGAGCTTATTAATATAGAAAAAGAAACAGAAAATGAAAATTCTAGTATAGAAACACAAGAAGAAAACTCTAATCTTGAAAATGAAAAAACTAAAAGAAATTCTCTTTCTTCTATTAACTCTAAAGTAGTCAGGTTTTTATATACCGAGACGGCCAGTGAACTGGAAGAAGCTCTCAAGTTTAATGCATACAGTGACTATGCTGAGGTATTAAATAATTTAAAAAGTGAAGCAAGGTTGTGTTTGAATGCCATAAAGGATATGTTCATTTATGTGGAGAGTTATCAATCCAAATTTAATAATATTCTGCAAATAGATAATAGTTATGATCATGGTGCAAAATTTAGAGGTAAAAATCTGACATTAATACAAAGCGTATATAATAAAACAGATGCAGTTTTTACAGGTATGCTTCGTAATGTTAAAATGAATTTTGATTTTACGCCTGTTAAAGTTGACAATCCTGTTGAAGTTGATTTTGATCAATCTTATGATCCTTTGAGAAATACAGATAAAATAGAAAGTGTATTAACTCTGGTAAATTATAATTTAGAATATCTTAATAATTGTTACAGTCTTGTTCGAGAAAAGAACTTAAAAATAGATTATTTAAATAAGGATATCAGGAAACAATTGAATGATAATCTTATAAAGAATTTATCTCAATCTGTAAATAATCAGGAAACAATTAAAATTACAATAGAAAATATTGATTCTCTCAAGCAAATAATAAATAAACTGAAAAGCAGATATGAGAATTTTTTCAAAATTTTAACGCAGGAAATTAAAAAAATAAACCGGTATAGCGGTTATGATAAATGGTTTAAAACACAGGATTCACTGAATGATTATTATCACACAAAAAATGTTTTATCCACAAATATTATACCTTTCAACAACAGCAGTAAAGAAACAAAAAGACGTTTTCATATGGGTATACATATAAAGACACCTGAAAAACAACAATATTCCAAATTTATAGAAAATAAAGAAACTAAAGAAACTAAAGATGTACCAGATAAACAGTTTAATATAATGAAAAATCAGTTAAAAATAGATCTAAGAGCTGAACAAATCGTAACAATAGGATACGTTCAATATAAAAAAATAATGCTTATTAATAATAAATCTGTATCAGAATCTGTATCAGCAGCATATAACTGTTGTAAAATTGATTTGAATGAAAGTCACAGTATAATTAAAGCATTTACCCCTGTTACAGCTAATACCCCGGTTTACATTTATACCCCGGTTTCCATTCTGGAATCTATGGCAGAATTTTCTTTAAACGGCGCTATAACACCTGCTCATAGCCTGACTAATTCAAAAAGTGTACCTCAAAACGTACCACAGTTAAAAAGTTTTTACAGTAATCCCATTTCTTATAATTCAAATGATACTCTGGATACTTGTAATAATGATGACAGTATAACTTATTTAGGAGATTATTCAGTTGACAAAAAACAGGCAGTACCTTTTTATTTTAAAAATAACGAGCTTTTTTTGCTGGAAAATGTAAATCAGGACGTTTATAATATAGATTATTTTAATAATAAAAACACCCCTTCATTTATGTTTGAAACTATATCTGATTTGATTTTTATAAAAAATACGATAGACGATAAATTAAAACACGTCTCTTCACCATTGTTAGCGGAATATCCAAAATATAGACTAATGTATTTAAGCGTATCAAGTTTATTTCGAGATGGGATGTTCTGTGCTAGAAAGGTTTATGCAGATCTGGATAATAATAATAAGACATATTTCAACAAACCTTCTAAATCTAAATCTAAATCTAAAGATGATGTTGTTAAGTACTTATTTGATAATGAGCTTATACCTGTCAGGAAACTGCCAGAATTTTTTACTAAAATTACAGAATTAAATAATTTGTTAAAGGAACTTGATATTGACAATGTTCAGGGGAAGGAATTGAAACTTCTTAAAAGTCTCAAGGAGATATTGTTAGTTTTAATAAAAGTATATGAACAAATGGTACTTAAAATTGAGTCTCATATAGAAGAAGGTTCTGCACTGTTTAATAATGAAAGTATCCAGGCTGGACTAAGCTCTAAACTTCTAAATAGTTATATTAGATGCTTAAAAAATAACGTACCGGTTGAATGCCATGAACTTGTTCACGGAGGAATTGATAAAATAAATGCTATGATGAAGGACTACTCAAAAAGCTGCTCAGTATATGCTGATTATATGAAAGAATATAAAAAAAATAGAAAAGAAATAAATAAAATTAATAATGATTTGATTAATGATATGACTAAAGATATGAAATTATATAATGAACAGGTAAAAAATATAGTGAAAGCTTCTGTGCCAGAAGCAAATAAAATTATTAAAGATTTTATTAAAGAGATGGAAGTACATAATAAACAGGTAAAATATATAGTGAAAGATTATGTGCCAGAAGCTGTAACTATGAGTCAATTTGAAGCTACATTTAATGCAACGTTAGAAGTTTTTTTTGACACTATAAACGATTATAGTTCTAGGTCTGGCTTTAATAATTCTGGTAATAACGATACATTGTTTTCAAATTTTGATTCTAAAGTGAAGTTTTTTAAGAATATAGTTGAATCTCTGACTTCCATATCTAAAATCACGCTCAATGAGTAAAAAAAAGTAAAGAAGTAAAAATTATTCTTAATATGAGCCATTTAATCTGGTCTGATCCTTAGCATTAAGTTAAGATACTTTGTTCATAAAACAAAGGAGACAGGTTTGCAAAATAACAGAATAATAATGATTACAGGTGCATCCTCAGGTTTAGGATCTTCACTAGCTGCTTATTATGCAAAAAAAAATTACCGGGTATGTCTTATTGCACGCAGACAAAATCTGCTGTATAAACTTCAATCTGAAATAATTTCTTTGGGAGGCACTGCCGATGTTATTTCTTGTGATTTAACTTTTCAAAAAGAGGTAAATGAAAAGATAGGATCCTATATTAAAGATAAAGGTGTTCCGGAAAAAGTGATTTTGAATGCCGGGGTGGCAGAGCCGGTTACTATTCCTTTTAATATTGAAGATATCAAAAAGGTAATGTGTACGAACTACTGGGGTGCTTTATATGTGTTAGATACTGTGCTCCCGTTTATGCTAAAGATGAAATCCGGGCATATAATAGGTATAAGCAGCCTGGCAAAATATATCACATCACCAGGCAGTGGCGCTTATTCAGCAAGTAAATCAGCACTTTTTCTTATGCTGGACAGTTTAAGGAAACAGTTAATCCCATATAAAGTTGCAGTTTCAGTAATTTGTCCTGGTTTTATAAAAACACCGATGACTGCATACAACCAGTTTCCGATGCCGTTATTAATGGAAAAAGATTACGCCGTAAAAAGAATCGTAAGAGCTATAAAAAAGAAGAAAAAGGTATATGTTTTTCCAAAGCTGCTTTTGTGGATGATTTATTTATCTTATTTACTTCCGGTATGGCTGCTGGACAAAATATTGACAAAACATAATTATGATAAAGCACAGACACCGTTGAAATACTGGGACTAAATGTAAATATAATATATAACTATGCCTGAACTGCCTGAAGTAGAAACCATTATTAAAGGTCTGAAAAAAAACATCCTGTCTAAAACAATCAGTAAAGTAAACTGCCTGTATTATCCAATAGTAAAAAAGGATATAAATGAATTTATAAATACAGTCACAAATCAGTCTATTAAGAATATTTCAAGACATGGAAAGTATATATTTGTCTGGTTAAGCAACGGTAAAACCATAGTTATTCATTTAAGAATGACTGGCCAGCTTTTTTTTAGCAGCAAAAACAGCACAATAGATAAACATACCCACATGGAGATCTATTTTAGTAATAGTGACACCAGAATTACATATCGAGATATTAGAAAATTCGGACGTTTTGAAATAATAAAAAGCAGTATGTATGATAATTTTATAAAGACCAGGTGCCTGGCCCCGGATGCACTGTCTATTGATATTGATGCTTTTCATAATAATATAACCCGAAAAAAAGGATCAATCAAAGCTGCAATATTAAATCAGTCAGTAGTTGCAGGGATTGGCAATATATATGCAGATGAGATATTAAATATGTCGCATATATCTCCAAAACACTCTACCCGGGATCTGACAAAAAAACAAATAGCTGTTTTATTGAAAAATATAAAATATATATTAAAAAAAGCTATAAGTAAAAATGGGACCACCTTTTCAGACTATATCAGCTCTGACGGCACTAAAGGCAGCTACCAGTTTGAGCTTCGTGCCTATATGCAGGAAAACCGTCCATGTAAAAATTGTCCTGGTTCAATCATAAAAGATAAAGTTGCCGGTAGAGGTACCTATTATTGCCCCGGGTGCCAGAAATAATTTTCATTGACACATAAAGTGTAGTTGTTTAGAATTATTATTATGTAATAATATTTATTGCACGGATGGTTGGGTATTATGAAAAATGTTAATACAGTCATTAAAAACCTTAAGGAACAGAACGTAAAAGTAACTGCTCAGCGCCTGGCTGTTATGAATTTTCTGGCCGTAAATCCAATACATCCTTCAGCTGAAGATATTTATAAAGGTATAAAGGAGTTATACCCTACAATATCACTGGCTACTATCTATAATACTTTAGATAAACTGGAGGTGATAGGCAAAGTAATAAAATTAAAGTTATCTGACAATAATAAAATAAACTATGAATATAACTTAACACCACATAATCATTTTTATTGTCGGCATTGTGAAGTAATATATGATATCTGGAATAAAACAACCGATAAGACAAATACTGTAAATGATCACCTTGTAGAAGAGGAACAGATCTTCTATAAAGGTATCTGCAAAAAATGTATTGAAAGGAAGGGCTAAACAATGGATAATATGATAAATGAAAAAGAGGAAATAACTTGTGGTAACTCAACTGAAATATATACTAGAGTGGTAGGCTTTTATAGACCTGTTGATCAGTGGAATGACGGGAAAAAAGAGGAGTTTATCGATAGAGCAGAGTATGAGTTAAACAACAATAATAATAGATAAAAGGAGTTTTCAAAATATGGAATTAAAAGGATCAAAAACAGAAGAAAATCTATGGGCTGCTTTTGCAGGCGAATCCAAAGCAAGGAATAAGTATACTTATTATGCTTCTGTAGCAAGAAAGGAAGGCTACGAGCAAATAGCAAATATATTCCTGGAGACGGCAGAAAACGAAAAAGAGCATGCCAGGGTACATTTCAAACATTTGTCAGGAATTGGTACTACACTTGAAAATCTTAAGGACGCAGAGAAAGGTGAGCATTATGAGCAAACAGAAATGTATCCAGAGTTTGCCAGAATCGCTCGTGAAGAAGGCTTTCATGAAATAGCAGATTCATTTGAAAATATCGCTCTGGCTGAAGTTGCTCATGAGAATCGTTATATAAAACTGCAGGATAATATTAAACAAAATAAAGTTTTTGAAAAAGATCAGGAAACTGAGTGGAAATGTGGTAATTGCGGGTATGTATTAACAGGTAAATCAGCACCTGATGTTTGCCCGGCCTGTAAACATCCTAGAAAGCATTTCCAGTTAAAAAATAACAATTATTAAGGGGAATTAAAATGGCAAAATATGAGTGTACTGCCTGTGGTTATGTTTATGATCCGGCTGAGAATAATAACATCGCTTTCGAAGATCTCCCTGAGGACTACGTTTGTCCATTATGTGGAGTAGGGAAAGAGGCATTTGAAAAGGTAGAGTAGATTTTAACAATTACTAAGGATTAGTAATGTGGCAAAATATGAGTGTACTGACTGTGGTTATGTTTACGATCCAGCTGATACCAATAATATAGCTTTTGAAAAACTGCCCGAAGACTGGGTTTGCCCGGTTTGTGGAATCGATAAAGAAGGATTTGAAATCTTTAGATAAAAAAACAATAACTGGAAAATATATTATTATATAATTCTGAAACAGGAGAAAAGATGAAGGCTGTAAAAGTTGCGGAAAATATATACTGGGTTGGAGCCATAGACTGGAATATTAGAAATTTCCATGGTTATTTAACACAGAGAGGATCAACTTATAATGCATATTTAATAGTTGATGAAAAAATAACCTTAATCGATACTGTTAAGAGTTGTTTTTTCGATGAAATGATTGGACGTATATCCAGTATAATTGATCCTTCAAAAATCGATATGATCATTTCCAACCATGTAGAAATGGACCACTCCGGAGGGCTTCCCAGAATAATGGAGATTGCCAGAAACGCACAGCTGGTAACATCCTCACCCAATGGTAAAAAAGGACTGATTGCACATTACAAAAAAGACTGGTCCGCTAAGACAGTAAATAGTGGAGACAGCTTATCTACAGGCAGTCGTACTCTGGAATTTATAGCAACCCCTATGATCCACTGGCCTGACAATATAGTTACTTTTTGTCCGGAAGAAAAACTGCTTTTTTCCAATGATGCCTTTGGTCAGCATATAGCTTCCTCAGAACGGTTTGACAATGAAATGCCGCTGGACCTTACTATAGAAGAGGCTAAAAAATATTACGCTAATATTGTATTGCCATTTGGTAAACAGGTGTCAGGCGCACTATCAATTATTGACAACTTAAATATAAACATAATAGCTCCAAGCCACGGCTTGATATGGAAAAAACATATACCTGTTATTACAGGTGAGTACAGGAAGTGGGCTTCCAGCATAACGGATAACAAAGCTGTTATTATTTATGACTCTATGTGGGAATCAACAAAAAAAATTGCTTTATCGATACAGAATGCTTTTGATCAAAAAGATATTAAAACCAGATTGATTGATCTAAAAAATGATCATATTTCAGATATTATGACTGAAGTAATTGAAGCCAGATATATCTGTGTAGGGTCTCCTACATTAAATAATAATATGCTGCCTGCAGTCTCTGCCTTTTTGACCTATATGAAAGGGCTTGCTCCTAAAAAAAGAACGGGACTTGCTTTCGGCTCTTATGGATGGGGAGGACAAAGCATACAGCAGATAGAAGATATTTTGAAAAGCTGCAAATTTGATTTGTTTGAAAGTATCAAAATTAATTATGTACCTGATAATAAACAATTAATTGACATAAAAAATAAATTAGAGGAGGTTTTATAGATGGGTATTAATGATTATATAAAGAATAGTGATGAGGGAGCTGAGAAGCACTGCCCGGATATATCTACATCAGTTTGTGACAATTGCGATGCACTGGGAGTAACTGTACAGGTTGGAAAAGAAATACTTCACCCAGGTACTGTTGAACATTCAATTAAACTAATCATTCTTTATGGAGTAAAGGATAATAAGTTAGAGCAACTTACTGTTTCCAGCTTAGGTGACGAAAATACTGTCCCAAGAATAAAATCATATATTACAAAAGATAAGTATCAAAAATTAATTGCAACATCCTATTGCAATTTACATGGTTTGTGGGAAAACGAGATCTCTCTGTAAGTTAAATAATCAGACTGTCCTTTAAGGGCAGTCTATAATGTCAGGAAAATAATATGAAGCTGTCAAAAGAGATCGAAGAATTACTTGATAGTGTAGCTATAGCTCTAGTTGCAACTGCAGATCCTGATTCCCAGCCAAATATATCTATTAAAGGTATAGTTGATTATGATGTCCAGGAAGGAATTATTTATTTTTTAGACCTTTTTTCGAAAAACACCAGAAAAAATTTAAAAATAAACCCCAGGGTAAGTTTATCAGTTATAGATTACGATATGTTTGCAGGCTATCAATTTATAGGTACAGCTGAAATGCTTGAGAGCGGAGATTTATACGATAAGTATGCTGCCAGCTGGGAAAAAGAAGAGAGTAACCGTTTTAAAGACGTTTTAGACTGGGGCTTTAAAAGAATTCTAAGTAACCATCCAGCTACTCCGCACCTGCCTAAACCAAAATACCTGGTAAAGGTGACTATCAATAAAATAATTAACCTGGCTCCTTTTAATATAGTTTAACTGGTCAAGGAATAAAATAAAGTAAGTAAAACTTATGAGATACTTAATTATTGGAAATGGTATTGCAGGCACCAATGCTGCAAAAAAAATCAGAGATCTGGATAAAGAGGCATCTGTATCAGTTTTAACAGATGAAAGCTACCCTTACTATACCCGGCCAAAGCTGATAAACTATCTCGCCTCAAAAATAACCGAAGATAAGCTTTTTGTTTATAAAAGTGACTGGTATAGACAAAATAATATTAAACTATACCTTAATTCCTGCATAACTGAAATTAATAGAAAAAATAAATTTATTCTGGACAACAAAAATAATAAATTTCATTACGATAAAATGCTTCTGGCTGTAGGTTCTTCAGCAGCTAAAATACCAGTTACAGGATCAGATAACAGCCTTGTCCTGACACTGCGATGCCTGGATGATGCCAGACATATTATTGATCTAATAAAAAAAAGAAGAGAAATAATCGTTATCGGAGGCGGACTGCTTGGATTAGAAGTGGCTGACAGTCTTAAAGGAGTAGCAGAGAAAGTTCAAGTCATTGAAATATCAGATCACCTTTTATCTTATCAGTTAAATGAAAAGCAGGGAAAAAACCTGGAGCAAAAACTAAAACATAAAGGTATCATTTTTTATCTAAACGAAATATGCAGGAATATTGAGAACTATAATAATAAGCTTGTCGTAACAACAGAAAATAATACCACAGTAACAGGAGACCTGATCATTATGTCTACTGGTATTAAAGCCAGAAAAGAAGTGGCATCAGCAGCAGGGTTACATACTGATAAAGGTATTGTTGTGAATAAATATCTGCAAACCAGTGATGAGAGTATCTATGCTGCCGGAGACTGTATACAGCTTGGAGGGAAGACCTGGGGCTTTGTCAAATCCTCTGTTGAACAAGCTTTCACAGCAGCTGAAAATATGGTTTATGCCAATAAATCAGCATACAAAGAAACAAAAATAGATCCAACCATTAAAGTAACCGGAATAAATCTTAAGGAGCTATAATGAAGAGTATACTTAAAAAAATCACAAACTGGCAGTCAATATTCGGTATTTGTCTTATCTTAACTTCTATAATCATATACATACTGCATTACCTGATTTTTCACGATATGCACCATATACTAATCTATTCTGTACATGATCTGGCATTTGTTCCTATTGAAGTTCTGTTAGTTACACTAATACTTCATAAAATGCTGAATACAAGAGAACACAAGGAAAAACTCTATAAGCTGAACATGGTCATTGGAGCTTTTTTCAGTGAAGTTGGTACAGAGTTGATTAATCACATCTCAGGTTTTGACCCATTTAAAGAAAACCTTAGAAAAAGAGCTGTATTAAATAATACCTGGACTGAGAAAGAGTTTAGAAATACAGTAACCTATCTGAAAAATCATGAATTTAAAATTGAAATCTCAAAAAAAGACATCATACAGTTACGAAATATTATGGAAAAGAAGAGAACCTTTCTTCTGGATCTACTGGCAAATCCCAACCTTTTAGAACATGATGAATTTACGGATCTTCTGTGGGCAGTATTTCATTTAGCAGAAGAGCTGATGCTGAGAAAGAAACTGGGCAGTAGTACAGAAGAAGACCTTGAACATCTTAGTGGAGATATTAAAAGAGTATACTGCTTACTGGTAAAAGAATGGCTAACCTATATGAAGCACTTAAAACAGGTCTATCCTTATCTTTTTTCTCTGGCTGTAAGGACAAATCCTTTTGATCCGAACGCTAAAGTTGAATTATAAAATAATATAAAAAAAGGCTGTTAAAAAGTAACAGCCTTTTTAAAAGGTAAGCTGAGGTTGTATTTTTATATCTTTCCCAGACTCTGATCAAGATCAGCAAGGATATCATCAATATTTTCAATACCAACAGAAAGACGAACAAGCTCGGGGGTAATCCCAGCTTCCAGCTGCTGTTTTTGAGATAACTGGGAATGAGTAGTACTTGCAGGATGGATTGCAAGGCTCCTGACATCACCTACGTTTGCCAAATGGGAAAACAGCTTCAAATTCTCAATGAAATTCGTGCCGGACTTTTCTCCACCCTTTATACCAAATATTACTACTCCACCAAAACCTTTATTCAAATATTTTCTGGCTGTACTGTGAGTCGGATGATCAGGTAACCCGGGATATTTAACCCACTCTACCTTATCATGGTTTTTCAAATATTCAGCTGCAGCAAGTGCATTTTGCGAGTGTCTTTCCATCCTTAAGGCCAGAGTCTCAATGCCCTGTAGAAACATCCAGGCATTATCCGGTGATATACAGGCGCCAAGGTTCCTCAGTGGAACAAGCCTCAACCTGAGCGCAAAAGCAACAGGATTTAAATCACCAAGATCATGTGCATATCTTAACCCATTATAACTCTCATCCTTTTCGTTATATAAATCGAATTTAGGGTCTTTCCAGTTGAATTTACCTGAATCTACAACTATACCACCGATACCTGTTCCATGACCGCCAATCCATTTTGTTAAAGAGTGACAGACTATATCTGCACCATGCTCGAAAGGTCTTAATAAATAAGGAGTAGTAAATGTAGAATCTACTATCAGTGGTACTTTATACTTTTTAGCAACCTTGCTGACAGCCTCAATATCAGCTACATCCAGGGCTGGGTTACCAATTGTTTCAATATATAAAGCTCTGGTTTTATCATTTATTTTTGTCTCATAATTTTTCGGATCAGATGGGTCAATAAGATGAACCTTTATACCAAGTTGAGGGAGAATAGCATCAAACATAGTATAAGTACCGCCATATAGATTATTAGCAGCGACTACCTCATCACCAGCTTTACATATATTAATAATGGAATAGAAAATCGCCGAAGTTCCAGATGCTAAAGCTACCGCTGCTGCACCACCTTCCAGTTCAGCTATTCTTTTCTCCAGGATATCCTGAGTAGGGTTCATAAGCCTGGTATAAATATTGCCCAGCTCTTTTAAGGCAAAAAGATTCGCTGCATGCTCAGTATTCTTAAATACATAGGAACTTGTCCTGTATAAAGGAACAGCCCGTGATAGAGTTTCAGAGTCCGGCTGATGACCTGCATGTAAAGATAAGGTTTCAAACTTATAATTATTACTTTCCATTATTTTTCTCCTTTTTCAATTTCTACAGCTGTTCCAAAGTAAAATGTCCGACAGTGAAGTTTTCAAATGGCTTCGTTTATTTATGTTTGTGAAACTATACTCAGCCATTTAAACGGACATTTCAATTTATACCAGCTATACATTCTATACATTATTTTTAAAAATTATTTTTTTAATATCCTTCCGTGCAGCACTATCTAAACGGCAGGAAATATATTATAAGCTAAATTACTCTAAATATAGTAAGTTACTCCTTTTCTTGTTTTGTCCTCATAAATTTCTGCCAGCATCTTTAAGTTATATGTTCCCAGGATATTTTTAAACTTTTCTGCTATATCTTCATAAATACTTATTGTTGCACACTGCATTTTTCTGGAACACTCAACCTCATCATTTGTGCAGTCAGCCAGTTTTAAATCACCCTCAAATAAAGTTGCTATATCCAGAACCGTTATATTTTTCGGCTCTACCGCTAACATATATCCCCCGTTCGGACCCCGTATACTGCTCAAATAACCATTTCTTTTTAATGTAAAAAACAAACCCTCAAGATACTTTACTGATAACTCTTCCTTCTGGGCTATTTCCTTTAAAAATACAGGTTTACCGTTACTGTGTACAGCCAGATAAGTAAGAGCTCTTAAGCTGTATCTGGTCTTTGTTGAAAATTTCATGAGATCACCCTGGTTATTTGATTTTTTTTAATACTGGACAAAATAAAAATATCTACCCTATAATTCCTATAGTTTTTGTAGTATATTTTATAAGCTGTTTTTTTGCAAGACAATAGACGATACAGGACAAGATGTATTCAGAAATAATTCTTTAAAAAAATTACATTATTAGATAATCTTATTGCCTTATATTAAGTGATTAATATTACGGGAGATAAAATAATGGATCTAATCAAAAAAATAAAGAAATTAAAAAAAGACAAAGATGCAGCTATTCTTGTTCATAACTATCAACCAGAAGAAATACAGGAAATTGCTGATATACTTGGTGATTCACTTGACCTTGCAAAAAAAGCAGCAGAAACAAAACATTCCCGGATTGTATTTTGCGGAGTACACTTTATGGCAGAAACTGCTAAAATACTTTCACCACAAAAAACAGTAATGCTTTCAAATATGGATTCCGGATGCCCTATGGCAGATATGGTTACTGTAGAAGCTCTGGAAAGGTTAAAGGCAAAGCATCCTGAGGCAAAGTGCGTTACCTATGTCAACTCACCGGCTGCTGTAAAAGCTGTTTCTGATGTTTGCTGCACTTCAGCAAATGCAGTTAATATTATACGCAACATAGATGCCAGGGAAATAATTTTTTCTCCTGATAAAAACCTTGGTGCTTACTGTCAGAAATTTACTGATAAAAAAATCATTCTATGGGATGGCTTTTGTTATGTACATGCAAAGTTTACCAGAAAAGAAGTCTCAGCTGCGAAGCATAAATATCCGGATGCGGACCTTCTGATCCATCCTGAGTGTAATCCCGAAGTAGTAGAGCTGGCTGATGCCGTACTTTCTACCAGCGGTATGATAAAATATGTTAAAGAATCAAATAAAAAAATCTTTTTAATAGGAACTGAAGGAGGTCTTATTCAAAGGTTAAAAAGAGAAAATCCGGATAAAGAGTTTTATTCAGCAGGAACTCTAAAATTATGTGTAAATATGAAAAAAACCACACTCCAGGATGTTTATAACTGTTTATCTTATAATAAGAATGAAATAATCATGGATGAGGAAATTATAAAAAAATCGGAAAAGTCATTAAAGGAAATGCTTAAGTATGTCTAAAAAAACTATTGTTGTCGGTATGAGTGGAGGAGTGGATTCATCCGTAACAGCTTTAATACTAAAAGAACAGGGTTTTAATGTAATCGGGGTAATAATGAAGGTCTGGTCAGGCGACTTTGACTCGACTGAAGTTCCTGTTAGTCATTCCTGCTACGGACCTGACGAAATTGAAGATATTAAGGATGCTGAAAAAATTGCCAGGAAGCTGGGTATTGATTTTCATGTAATTGATCTTCGTGATGAATATAGAAGACATGTTCTGGATTATTTTAGAAAAGAATATTCGGAAGGAAGAACGCCAAACCCCTGCGTTAAATGTAACTGGAAAATTAAGTTTGGAGCCTTAGTAGAAAAAACCCGGCAAACTGGTATAAAGTTTGATTATTTTGCTACAGGCCATTATGCGAATGTTGAATATGATTCTCAAAAAAAACGCTACTTACTAAAAAGGGCCCGGGACATTAATAAAGATCAAACATATTTTCTTTCTTTTCTAACACAGGACCAGTTAAGACACTGTATGTTTCCGCTGGGAAATTCAACCAAGAAAGATATAAAAGAAAAAGCAAAGTATTTTGATCTTAAGCTTGAAGAAAAGCCGGAAAGCCAGAATTTTGCTGCAATGGGGCACCAGAGCCTGCTGGAAGGAACCTCAAAACCAGGGAACTTTATAGATTCAGAAGGTCAGGTACTGGGACAGCATAAGGGCATTTCTTACTATACGGTAGGCCAGCGAAAAGGGTTAGGCATATCTGCAAAAACTCCACTGTACGTTACTAAAATAAATAAAACTGACAATACTGTTATTCTGGGAAAAAAAGAAGATCTGGCAGGATCAGAATTGATTGCTGTCGATCTAAACTGGATAGCTTTCGAAACGTTATCCGAACAAATAGAAATAACAGCAAAAATACGATATGTACAAAAAGAAGATCCTGCAATAATAATACCTCAAAAAGATGGCAGTGTTATTGTGAATTTTCTAAAAGAACAGTCAGCAATTACTCCGGGACAATTTATAGTATTTTATGATAAAGATACTGTAATCGGAGGAGGAGTAATTTCTAAAGTTATCAAATAATTAATTACATTATAAAGGAGTGAGTATAATGAGCATAGCAAAAAATATAATAGAGTTAATAGGAAATACTCCATTAGTATGCCTTTCAAAGATCGCACCGGAAGCTAAGGGAAAATTAATAGCAAAGCTTGAGTTTTTTAATCCATGCGGGTCTGTTAAGGATAGAATAGGGGCTGCAATGATAGAGGATGCTGAAAAAAAAGGTCTGTTAAATTATCAGACAACAATAATTGAACCAACATCAGGCAATACAGGCATAGCACTTGCCTGGGTATGTGCTGTAAAAGGATACAACCTGATCCTTACTATGCCTGAAACAATGAGTACTGAAAGACGCAATATGTTAAAAATACTGGGCGCAAAAATTGAACTGACCCCTGGAAATGAAGGCATGAGTGGAGCAATAGATAAAGCTGAAGAACTCGCTAAAGAAATACCAGACTCTATTATACTGCAACAGTTCCAGAATCAGTCTAATCCGGATATCCATCGTAAAACAACTGTTAAGGAAATAATAAAAGACACTGATGGGAAATTAGATTTTTTTATAGCAGGCATAGGTACAGGCGGGACCATAACAGGTGTAGGCGAAGAATTAAAAAAGTATAACCCTGAAATAAAAGTAATCGCGGTTGAACCGGAAGATTCTCCTGTGCTTTCCGGGGGAAAACCCGGCCCTCATAAAATTCAGGGTATTGGTGCCGGATTTATTCCTGAAGTACTTAATACTAAAATTATCGATGAAATAATTAAAGTTTCAAATGAGGATGCCTTTCAGGCATCAAAGGACTTAGCCTCTAAAGAAGGCATACTGGCTGGGATATCAGCAGGTGCAGCTGCTTTTGCTGCAATAAAGGTTGCTGAAAGACCAGAAAATAAAAACAAAAAAATTGTATTTATTATACCTGATACTGGTGAAAGGTATTTAAGCATAATTTAACAATTATTTTTGCTCTACAATATTGTTTTGTGTTAAAGTTAATTTATCAATTATCTTATAATGCATGAGCTAAGTATAATAACAGCAATCTTTAATATAATAGAAAAGGTATCTTTAGATAATAATCTAAAAACCGTACATAAAGTTCATCTTAAAATAGGTAAAATGCGGCAGGTTATTCCCGATATGTTAAAGTTTGCTTTTGATGCCGTTTCAAAAGATACGATAGCTGAAAATGCTGAGTTATTAATAACATATATACCGATTATAATGAAATGTAAATCATGCTTATGTAAGTTCGAAGTCAATGAAAATATATATATCTGCCCGTCGTGTGATCAAACTGATCTTGAAGCATTAAGCGGTCAGGAAGTTCTGGTAGACAGCCTGGAAGGAGATAAGTAAAACTATGGAAATAAAAGTTATGGAGAAAGTCATTGAAGCTAATAAAAATAAATCAAATGAAATCAGGAACCTGCTTAACCAGAAAAACATTTTAATGTTGAACCTGATCAGTTCACCAGGCTCCGGTAAAACAAGCTTACTTGAACAAACTATCCCAGTCCTTCAGGATAAATATAGAATTGCTGTTATCGAAGGAGATATCACTACAGATAAGGATGCTAAACGGTTGAATAAGTTTGGTATCCCGGTAGTCCTGATCAATACCAATGGAGGATGTCATCTTAATTCTGCAAGTATTGCAAAGGCGCTGACAGAGCTGGACCTTAATAATCTGGATTTGATCTTCGTTGAAAATGTAGGCAACCTTGTTTGTCCTTCTGAGTTCAATCTGGGTGAAGATACCAAAGTAGCTATTGTCAGCACACCTGAAGGAGAAGATAAACCTGCTAAGTACCCTATGTTATTCAGAAATGCTGAAATAGCTGTACTAAATAAGATAGATTTAATTGATATTCTCAATTTCAATACAGATGATTTTTACGCAGACCTTCAAAAGTTAAATGCCGGTCTAACTATAGTAGAAGTATCCTGTACCAGAAAAAAGGGTATAAAAAAATGGTTGAGCTGGGTGGAAAAGAAGTTATCTATAAAGAAAGAAAGTGAGGTAATAAATGAACGGTAAATTCAGAAAGATCTCAAAAAAAGACCTGCTAATCGGCCTGGACAGGATTATTAATGATGGCAGAAAACTTGCAGCTCTGACTAGAAAGGGAGAAAAGGTACTGTATGATTATGTAACAAAAAGCGACGAAATACTTATGCAGTATATACCCACAGTACTTTCTCCTAAAAAATTCTTTCTACCTCAGGATGAAGTGATTTTAGAATACACAACCAAAGGTAAAGTAACTGCTAAAATAGAAGCTGAGTCAATGGTGCTGTTCGGAATAAAACCCTGCGATCTACATGGAATAAAAATACTTGATGAAGCTTTTGCTGAAAGTAATGGTGATCCAAATTATCTGGCGAAAAGAGAAAAGTCACTTATCATTGGGTTAGACTGTAGCAGACTATGCGATGAGAAGGCCTTCTGTTATAAAGTAAATGCTCAGAATATCACTACCGGATGCGATTTTATGCTGCATAATACCGGTATTGATTTTGCTGTCACTGTCTATACTGAAAAAGGAGCTGAACAACTGGATAAATACTTCCAGACAGAAATAAAATCAGAAAATATCCTTGATGATTTCAATCAGGCAAAAGCAGCTGCCTTTAGTAAATTCGGAACTTTTAAACAACTGAAACAGTTACCGGAAATATTTGAAAATAATAAAAACCACAGCGTATGGCAGACAGAAGGCGATAAATGCTTAAGCTGTGGCTCCTGCATTTTAGTATGTCCTACCTGTTACTGTTTTGATGTTGCAGATGAGATGGCCTTAAACTTAAAAAAAGGTGAACGTATCCGCCGCTGGGATGCCTGTATGTTAAACAGTTTTGCTGTTGTGGCAGGTAACGATAACTTTAGAGAGGAACCGAAAGACAGGCTCAAACACAGAATTAACCGTAAATTTAATTATCTTATGAAAAAACATGGGGAATCTGTATGTGTTGGCTGTGGCCGGTGTGTCAGGGCCTGTCTGGTAAATATTAGTCCAAAAACGATAGCAGAAACAATTACTGGTGAACTATCAACAGGAGGATAACACGAATGAATTCAAATAATAAACTGAATATAAAGCCAAAAGATGAAAATCTGTATCTCCCTGAAAAAGCAACAATAACTAAAATTAAAAATTTTACTGATAAGGAACTGTTTTTTGAACTTGAGTTGCAAAACAATAAACCCCTTGGTCATATACCAGGCCAGTTTATTCAGCTGTCAATTTTAGGTATTGGTGAAGCACCTATTTCAATATCCTCACCACCTGGTGCAGATAATAAATTTGAAATATGCGTACGTGCTGTAGGAGACGTTACCAATAAATTACACTCCTTTAATGTCGGAGATGAAATATTTATCAGAGGTCCATTCGGACATGGGTTTGATGACAGCATTATTCAAAAAATGTACCGTAAACATATATTATTTATTGCAGGCGGGATTGGTTACGTTCCATTAAGATCTCTGATAAATAAGGTGCTGAAAGAACCGGAACTGTACGAAAAAATATCAATTCTTTATGGATGCAAAACTCCTGATGAAATAATGTATAAGGAAGAGATAGCAGAAGTTGCTGAAATGGGCAAAAATATTGAGTTTCTGAAAACCGTTGACCATGGAGATGAAAACTGGACCGGAAATACGGGGGTTATTACTACTCTTATACCACAAGTTAAATTTAACCCGTTAAACACAATAGCGATAATTGCAGGCCCCCCTGTTATGTATAAATTTGTTCTAATTTCACTAATCAATAAGGGTATGCCAAAAAGCAATATATATATGTCGCTGGAAAGAAGAATGAAATGCGGAGTCGGTAAATGCGGACATTGTAAAATGGAAGGTATTTATGTTTGTAAGGAAGGGCCTGTATTTAATTATGCTGATATTGAAAATAATGAGGAGGTTCTATAATGGCAAAGCCAAAAGTTGCTTTTTTTGATTTTGCAAGTTGTGAAGGGTGCCAGTTAAGCGCAATAGATCTTGCACCGGAACAAATGCTGGACCTGTTGAATGTTGTTGATATTGTTGAGTTTAGAGAGGCTATAAGTGAAAAGGCCGCTAAATATGATATAGCCCTTATTGAGGGATCTATTACCAGAGACTGTGATGTACCACGGCTACAGGATATCAGAAATAGATCTAAGGTATTAGTAGCATTTGGAGCTTGTGCTCATACAGGTGGTATTAATGCCTTAAAAAATTTTCAGAAAAAAGAAGATTATCAAAAAGCTGTCTACCCGACGGACCCCCTAAAATATGAAACAACTGTCACCAGAGCTATAAGCGAAGTTGTACAGGTGGATGCCTTCATTCCAGGCTGCCCGATAAATACTATGGAATTTGTGCGGATTGTTAAAAATCTAGTTCTGGGTAAAAGACCTGATATTCCTGATTATTCTGTTTGTGTTGAATGTAAAAAAAATGAGAATATATGTGTATATGAAAAAGGAATGCACTGCCTTGGCCCGGTCATAAGAGCAGGTTGTGATGCTAAATGCCCGAGTAATGGTGGTTACTGCTATGGCTGTAGAGGTACAGTTACAAAGCCTAACCTTCATGCTCAGAAAGATGTTATGCAAAAATACAATCTAACCTTCGACCAGATGACCGATCAATTCAAGTTGTTTCTGCAAAGAAACAGGGAGGTTTTTAAAAATGCCGGATAATGTAAAGATAGATGTTCACCATATCACCAGGGTAGAAGGACATGGCAATATAAAGGTTGATGTTAAAAATGGCGAACTGGTTGAGTGCAGACTGGAAATAGTAGAGGCTCCCCGTTTTTTTGAAGCCATGATTAAAGGCCGTACATATAAAGAGGCCAGCTTAATAACAAGCAGAATATGTGGTATATGCTCGGCAGGACATGTTCTGGCATCATTAGCAGCAACCGAAGATGCTTTCAACATAAAAATATCAGAACAGGAAAAGCTGCTCAGGTGCCTTTTAAATACAGGGCAGCATTTTGAAAGCCATGTTTTACATATTTATTTTCTTGCTATACCTGATTTTGTGGGCGCTAAAAGCGTATTACCTCTGGTTAATACCCACAAGGACGTAGTAGTTCAGGCTATAAAATTAAAAAAACTGGGCCATGAAATAGGAGATATGATCGGTGGGCGTCTAATCCATCCGACAGCAACAAATGTAAAAGCTATGACAATGGTTCCAGAGCCCGGTGTTTTAGAAGAGATTATAGTGAGACTGGAAGATGCAAAACAGGAGTTAAAAAGTTCAATACCTTTATTAAAATCCCTGAAGCTTCCTGATTACGAGCGTGAAACAGAGTACATATCTCTTTATAAGAAAGGCGAGTATACCTTCCTTGAAGGTGATATTTACTCCAGCGACAGCGGTGAAATATCCCGTAAGGATTATCTTGATGTTACCAATGAATATCTATGCGATCATTCAACTGCCAAAAGAACAAAACATAAAAGAGAATCTTATATGGTTGGTGCTCTGGCAAGATTCAATAATAACTCACAATGGCTGTCACCGGATGCAAAGCAAACGGCCGTTGACTTAGGATTAAAAGCACCATGTTACAACTCTTACCTTAATACAGTTGCCCAGTTTGTTGAGCTGGTTCATCTTGCAGATGAAGGTATAAAAGCCGCGTCAGCCTTATTAAATAAAGATGTAAAACTGGAAGATGACAGTTTTCCTTTAAAAGCTGGTCAGGGCGTTGGTGCCGTTGAAGTACCACGCGGAATACTTTTCCATGATTATACTTATGATGATAAAGGTATCTTACAAAGATCGAACTGTATAATACCAACAGGTCAGAATTTTCAAAACATTGAAAATGATTTCCGGAAACTGGTGCCTGAAATAATCGATAAATCACAAGATGAAATAAGGCTTTTATTAGAAATGATGGTTCGTGCATACGATCCCTGTATTTCATGTTCTGCTCATATACTTGATATCGAATTTATTAACAGCAGAAGTACAACCGTATAATAACTATGCTTAAGATACGTTAATTTAAATTCTTAAATGAGGAACAGAAAAAGTTGAAAGATATAGATGAGAAATCTGCCAGTAAAGCGCTGGCAGCAGATAATGCAGCCGGTTCACTAAATAGTAAAATACTGGTTACAGGTGTTGGAAACCCTTTAAGAAAGGATGATGGCATCGGGCCGGAAGTTGTCAGGCGGCTTAAAAAAACTGGTCTGGCAGACAATGTTGATATTTTAGACGGGGGAACTGATGCCTTTGCACTTATTGATATCGTTAAGCATTATAGTAAAGTTATAGTTATAGACGCTGTAAATATGCAGGCTGAACCAGGTACTATCAGAGTTTTCAGGCCTGATGAAGCAAGGCTGACTGTTAAATCTGATGCACTTTCAACCCATGGTTTCGGGCTTGCAGAAGCATTAACCCTGATAGATAAGCTGGAGATAAAAGTAAACTTAATCATTATTGGAATTCAGCCAGGAGATATCTCCTTTGGAGAAGGGTTATCTCTGGAAGTATCAAGAGCTGCCAGTGACCTGGTAAAACTGGTTCAGGAAATACTATGATAAACCAGGAAACAACGGTTCTTTTGTCACTGGCTGTAAGTACAGGATTTCTACATACAGTTACAGGCCCGGACCATTATCTTCCTTTTATTGTTATGTCAAAAGCAGGGAAGTGGTCAAAATCAAAGACCGCCTGGATAACACTGCTGTCCGGTTCCGGACATTTATTATCTTCAATTATAGCTGGTACGGCAGGTATTATATTCGGGGTTGCTGTTTCGAAATTAAAAATAATCGACTCAGTTAGAGGTGAGTTTGCCGCCTGGGCACTGATAATTTTTGGTCTTGTATATCTTCTCTGGGGTATAAGAGCTGCGATTAAAAATAACCGCTGCTCACATCTGCAAAACCATAATGACGGAACAGCACATAACCATAAACACCTGTATTCCGGATCCCATACCACTGTACCTGAAAACAAAGACAGTAGAAAAGATATAACGCCATGGATACTGTTTAGCATATTTGTTCTTGGCCCCTGTGAGCCGCTGATACCGGTATTAATGTATCCGGCTGCTAAAGGCTCTTTTATAAATGTAATGATAGTAACATCTGCCTTTGCAGTCACAACTTTGGCAACTATGTTTTTTATGGTAATGACCTTTCTATATGGGAAAAAAATTATCAAATTTAATAAAATAGAAAAGTATGGCCATATAATGGCAGGCAGCACCATATTTTTAACCGGGTCTGTCATTAAGCTGACAGGGCTTTAATATGTGTTACTCAATTCCTGCAAAAGTAGTGGAAATAAAAAATCATATCGGAGTGATTGATTATTTCGGTGAAAAAAGAAATATTTTACTTGATGATGACAGAGTAAAAACAGGTGATTATGTATATGCACAGGGTGGTATTCTGGTTAGAACTATACCAGAAAAAGAGGCTCTGGAGATTCTTGAAACCTGGAAAGAGATATTTTTTGAATTGAAAAAAGTTGACGAGTCTTTATCTAAAATAAAAACAGATAAACTCCCGGAAAACGCTATGCATATCCTGCAGAAAGTAAATCTTAGAAAAACACTGACTAAAAAGGAGCTGGCTAGTTTATTTGAACTGGATCATAAAAATGAGCTTTCTGTTTTATATGAGATAGCTAATAATGTTCGTCAAAGATCACATGGTAATGCGAGCTGTGTACATGGCATTATTGAATTTTCCAGTTACTGTCAACAAAACTGCTTTTACTGCGGTATCCGTAAAGATAAGAATATTGAACGCTACAGGATGACCTGTAAAGAAATAGTGGAAACTGCCGGAAATGCTGTAGATAAATACGGTTTTAAGGCCCTGGTACTTCAGTCAGGAGAAGACTACTGGTATAGTGATTCTAAATTAGAAGAGATCGTCAAGAGTGTACGACAACTTGGGGTACTGGTTTTTCTCAGCATAGGTTCCAGAAGTATATCAACTTATAAAAAGCTGTATGCAGCAGGGGCTCGTGCAGCTTTAATCAGATTTGAAACTTCGAACAAAGCTTCTTTTAGTAAACTCAGGCCAGGCACTACTCTGCAGGATAGAATAGCACTTATAAAAGAGCTTAAGAGGATTGGCTATATACTGGCAACCGGATTTATTGTCGGTCTGCCCGAAGAAACAAGCCAGGATATAATAAATAATATTATGTTAACAAAATATCTGGCTCCTGATATGTATTCATTCGGTCCGCTAATACCAGCTAACGGAACTCCTTTAGAAAAGGAAGCTATCATAAAAAAAGAGCTTATACTAAAAACTACAGCTATAGCAAGATTAGCTGACAGCAATTCTAACATACTGGTTACTACAGCTCTGGAAACCCTGGATTTATCAGCAGGGAAAGAGGCTCTGCTGGCCGGTGCTAATTCTATGATGATCAATATAACACCTGTAAAACTGAAAAAATTATATTCAATTTATGATAACAGAGCAGGTATAAATACCGTCCTTCATAAAAGTATTAAACAAACAACCGACCTGCTGTACAATCTAGGCCGTGCCCCGGTAGATACAGGTGACATAAGAGGATTAAAATAATAAAGTTTAATCATTATTTAAGCCTGACTGTGGAATAAAAATATGATCAATTAAGGAGATATAAAATGCCAGAAATTTTTTATATGAGCGAAATAATAAACTTTGCAATAGAAAAAGAAATAGAAAGCCGTGAACTATACAAATTTCTTTCTGAAAAAGCAAAAAGTAATGAAGCAAGAGAATTATTTTCATATTTATGTTTTATGGAAGAAAAGCATGAAGAATTTTTTAAATCTCTTTTAAATAGTGTTGAAAAAAAACAGACTCCCAGAGTAGAAGAAAATGAGGAATATTATGATTATATGAAAACTCTGATAGAGTTAAGCAGAAAATATACTCTGGACTTAAAAAACATCGATATTGATAACCTGAAGCAGGTGCTTGATTATGCAATGAGTAGAGAAAAAGATGCAATCATATTTTATTCTGGACTAAAAGACGCTGTAGATAAAACAAATAAATCAAAAATATATACTATTATAAAAGAAGAAGCTAAACACTATACGCAAATTTCAAGCTTAAGAGAAAAACAGTAAGCACTCTATAAATTCAGTACTCCAGCAGGCTTTTCAGGATGAGAAGACAGGCACATTTACAGTGCCAGTCCTCTCTTATTTTTAGCCTGCATATCTAAGCTTTTTTGGTGCAACACAAAAGGTTTCTTTCGTGTCTTTGAATTTAATTTGATATCTGCCGCTGTTGCTATGATATTTTATAACTGTTCCTGGCTTATCTTCAAACTCGATATTTCTTTCCATTCCGCTAATAATAACTCTGTCACCTGGTTGAAACATTTTGCCAAGCTGCTTCCCTCGAACTGTAGTAGTTATTACACTTTCTGATGTCTTTTTATTATCTTTGATTTTAATTTCAACCTTATACGCGCCCGCGTTTTCCAGATGCTCTACAACTACGCCTTCTTTATACTCTGGATTGTCTTTAATAAGAACATGTTCGTCTTTTTCAAAAGCTTGTGAATTCATGTTAAAGCTAACATTTATATAATTTTCAGGTATTACAGTCTTGCTTGTGGGATGCTCTAATTTTTTGTTTGCTAAGAGAGACTTATAATTATAAAAATACGACGCATTATACGTACGAAAAGTGTACTTGTCGTCAACTTTATCAAGTATTATTAAGTAGTCTATCGACTTTTCTTCAGTGCCATGCCAGTTAATTGCAGAAATATCGAACTGATCGAAAGGACACTTATACTCCCTTCTAAAGGGTGAGTTATCATCGATTTTGATATTTGACATATGAAGGTGCAGTACAAGATATTTAAATAAATCGTGGTGATCTTTATTGTTTTGTAATGAATCGAGAAATTTTACAAAGGACTTGCCAGATATTGCTTTCGAATTATCTTTTTTATTAACATTAGCTATAATCATTTCTAATATTCCTAAATAATAATTTTCTTTCTTACAGTCATTAGCACTAAACTTCGGACGTGAACAGTCATCAACAAACTCTGGTGATATTGACTTTAATACATCCTTTACATAATATCTTTTGTGCTGATTTTTTTTGCCAGTAATAAAGATCAGGTCCAGACAATCCATCATATATTTAGTATCTTTATTGTATATCAAAGCATCTCTCAGTATTATTTCAGGCTCTTTTTGTATTATCTGAATTGATTCTATTACAGCATTGAATAAATCAGAATTATCAGTTTTATGTAGTTGATATGCAAATTCATTGATGCATCTATTATGATTGACCAGGTCTTCTTTTTCTAAAAAACGATAGAATTTACTAATGTATTTAATTGTATCAAGACGATTTTTGTTATAATCTTTTTGTAAATTTTTCACTATCTTAATGATTTTCTTTCTAGTCCCCCAGCTCAGAAGACTCTTGCGATTGGCTGCATGATACCCCTTGATATAAGTCATATTAATAGGATAGTTGTTTATTTGTATTGACTTTTCTTTGGACGCTGATTTATTATTGGATATATCTATACTTTCGTTATATTGATGTAAAGCTATAATTTTGTAAAAAACTTTTTTTATATGCATTTTAACTCATCCTTTCTATATCAATATTTACTGTTTATTACCTTAGTGTTTTCTTTTATTCCCATTCCACAACTCTTTCAAACAACACGAGTTT
>JAAEMD010000557.1 GCA_024225875.1 bacterium | reverse complement strand
GCTCTGCACCTCCGGCATATAAATCGCTGAATATACCTGCTATCTGATGTTCTTTTATAAAAACCATCCTTTTTAACATTAATATCAGTCATACATTCCGCGCCTCTCATATTTTAGATGGTAGCAATACTGACTATTAATGTCAACTTAATACTAATATGCATATAATATGACGTTTGTGTGCCGGGTACTTATCAACACTATTGTGGGCCAGTTTAAAGGTTTTTTAGCTTTGTGGTATTTGCCGGTGAGAATTCTACATTTTCAATTAATGACAATGCTTCATCTATTGGCTGATTAGGCAGTGCAAGCAAAGCAGTTGTCTGATTAAGTATTTCTACAGCTGAATAATTAATTGGAGTTTTCAGGGTATTTCAGTATCTGACTCTGAATCCTCGATATCCTCGTGAACCGGGTTAATATCTACATCCTGTGCAGGCGCTTCAACCACGCTATTCTCGTTACCATTATCTCTGTTAATTACGTTCTGAGGGTCCTGAACTATATTCCCGTTAACACCATCCCCATTCGCGTTATCATCATTACCCTCGTTAACCAGGTTAATCTCCTCTTCCTGCTCTTCAACCACGCTATTCTCGTTACCATCATCAAATATATCTATAATTAAATTAGCAGTGTTAACATTAGCATCTCCTGGATGCTCGCTCAATATACGATCTATCATAGAATCATCACTACCGTTAACACCAACACCCCTGTTATTCCCGTTATCCAGAGCCGCATGCCTGTCATCCTCTGGAAGATCGTTATTCATGTTACCACCACCACCACTATTCGCGGGTTCCTCCTCTTCATTAACGGGAAGCACGTCCCCTCTGTTCCCTTGTTGCATTTGTTGCATTTGTTGCATTTGTTGCACTTGTTGCCTTTGTTGCCTTTGTTGCCTGTCACTTTGTTGTTTCCAGTTGCTATATGTTGTTTGAAGTTCTTTTAGCTTTCTGGTATTTGCAGGTGAGAATTCTACATTTTCAATTAATGACAATGCTTCATCTATAATTAATGACAATGCTTCATCTATTTGCTGATTAGGCGGTGTAAGCAAAGCAGTTGTCTGATTAAGTATTGCTACAGCTGAAGCATTAATTGGAGTTTTCAGGGCCTCATAATAATTTGTATGCCTGGTAATTTCCGGGTCAATATTTGTGTTTACAGTGGCTAGTCCATAGTTTTTCAGTGGTCCCATGAAATTAGTGAGTTTAGTACGGGTGTCTGCGTATAAGTTTGCTAATTGATTATTTTGATTTTGATTTTGGTTTTCTGTTATCAATGACTGGAGCATCACTTCAAGTAAAATCATAAGGTCGTCCGGGTCATCTGGTAAATAGTTTTTCATAGCTCTAAATGTCTCCATGTTAGGCTGGCGTTTTTCTAATATTTTGTCTATACAACCGGAGAAAGCCTCTTTAGAGATGTAGCCAGGTTGAAGTATACAGCGAAGTACTATATCTGTGATTCCATAGTTCTCTAATATTTCCTTTATAAATTTAGTAAGATTATTTCGAATGGTAAATAACTGCATTGTGAAATTATTAACTTGTTCCATCCGGTTACTTATATCGTTCATATTTCTGAATTTTTGGAAAGCTTTATGCATATTTTGCAATACCTTCGTGAAATCTACTTCCTGATTATTCAATAGAGTTATTAAATCAGAAATCTCTGAAAGTGGTGTTTCATCCGGGTTGTTATTTGAATCATTAGAAAAATAATTTGCTGACAAGTTTTGTATGTTATCCTTTACTGTTCTTAAATTTTTGAGATTTTTTTGCGCAGACTCTTGCAATTTAATATATTCTTTATGTTTATCAGTGAGTTGTTTAAGTATAGGATTGTTGTTATTTGGATTAAGGATGTTATTGATCGTTGCTTGATAATTGATAGGAGCATTACCAGGATTGTAATTCACAAATAAGCTATTGAATTTTGTATATGCATCATTTAATTTTAAAGATAATATTAAGGATACGGATTGTAATTCATTAATATTATTTACGTTATTAGAGAAATTTATGGTTAGGTCTTTCTGCTCTTGTATTAGTTCCTTTACCCGCTCTAATCTTTTTGTTAAAACAAGGATCCGTTCATTAAATATCAATTCAGACGGTACATCATATTGTGTAAGGTCGTTCAGTAATTCATATGCCTCTGCTCTAATTTGTTTAGTTTTTAGTTCTTTGATTTGCAATATATGTAAAAATTGAACTTCATTCAGCATATCGAATTTGTGTGGAGGTATAGTCTTGAGCATCCATTTGATTTCGTTAGTGGTGCTGGAATACAGGTTTATTATATTTTTGATGCTAGTGACAGGAAGTTTGTCTACTGACGATACATTGTACTTCTGCTTCTCTTTTTCTATGCTTTTTTGATGCCTGATATGGCTAAAACAGGTATATAAAGATGTTGATAAGGCTATAACTGATTGTATACTATCTAACATCGAACGATCTTCTTCTCCTGATAGTTTATACATTTTTTCCATATTTAACGCATATGCAATTATTTGTTTTATTTCAAGTAAAGTGTTTTTGATATTTATATTTCTATTTATATTATTGAATCTGTTTATTGACTGTTTATCATTGAAAATTTTTTCTATACTTGAGGTCAGTGTTTGACTAATAAATATCATGTTTTTGTCGAATGTTGGAAAATCTATAACGTCCTCACCGGTCTTTTCTATAACACTGCTGATACGGGGGGCTATCAAGGATATCTTCTTATTCAAATGTTTAAGTATGCCTGTAAAGCTTTTTATCGTATTTTCTTTCTTGATGATACTGTAGTTATTAAACAGGGTGTTTTGTTGATTCTGAGCTGAAACAGAATTTACATATAACTCCCTAAAGATTTGTTGAGCGTTATTACTAAGATTATTTGGGTTCATATTGTCTTTACCCTTATTAAGCTCCGTTCTAAGTTCTTTAAGAGCATCTATTTCATTTTGATCTCTTGTGTTTGCCAGCCTGGATTTGATTTCGTTGTACATCTGAAACCAGTAGTGTTGTGACAATGTTTTAGCATACATGTCACGTGTTTTTTTTGAGTTTTCTAATCTATCAGCCTCTTTGATTAAGATATCTTTTTGCGACTGCTCGAGATTAATTGTCTGATTGTGTAGATTGTGTAATATGGTTTTTATTTGATCAGGGCTCAGTGTTTCTATAATTGCTTCCATACAAATTATGCACTTTTCAATACCATTACTTTCTTCTAGGAGATTGTTTATATTACCTATGTTACCTATGGCTAAATTTTCTAGATCTTCTGTCATATCATTATTTAGTATTTGCATTACTTTCAGGCGGGCAGACTGTATCTGCTGATCACTGATTTGAATGCTGGGCTCGTTTTGTTGATTTGAACTGTTTTGTGAATATAAAAATATTAAAAGTTGATCATGGGTTAATTTAAAATTCGGGCTGTTTGCTAAAAAGTCTATACTATAGTTATTCAGGTTGAGAAAACCATTTCTCAGCATATCAGCGTCTGTATTCAGATCGCGATTGTTAAAAACATCTACCCCTAACTTGTTTCGGTTTGTATTTTTTAAAGATGTTATTTTGTCTGCTAAAACAGCCATTTTATTATTGGTTTTCGTTGACATCTGATTTAGCTTTTTATTATCTGGAGTAATACTATATCTATTTATGTTTATTTGTGTGTTGTTTAATGATTCTTGTGTATCAAGCAAAATGGCCATGGTTTCGATATAATTTGATTGAATTATCGTTCGCTGTGCAGGTGCTGCATTACTGATCTTTGATATATGATTGATATTATTACTCTCTTGATTATCCTCTGATAAAATGAATTCAGGCAAATCCAGTTTATAATAATTGTCAGTATATTCACTTCTTTCGCTGTTTTCTAAGATCCATTTGGCATTCTTCTTCCTGTATACTGCTACAGTATTATCAGTAGCATTTTTTTCTTCCAGCCTGTCATTAGACTGTATGTATTTGATTGTATCAATATCTATTGTATCGTCTGGTGGACTTTCTATATAAATGGTTTTAGTAATGACAGACAAGTTTCTTGTTATTTTTGTTTTTAAATGAATTGGTGCTTTAGAATGTAAAATAGTTTTATCTGCGGTAGTTTCTATCCATAGACTGTCCTTTTTTTTAGTTTTATCATAAGTATAAGTGCTTACTAATTTTCCACTTTTGTCTCTTTTACATATCTTAAGAGCATCGTGTGTATTGCTTTTTATAGAGTAAGACTCTATAAAATCACCATTTTTATCTGTCTTATAATGAATATATTTCATTTTATTGACGGTGTTGTTGTTGTTTTCCTGTTTACCATATAGAGTAGAAATAAATGACGCTGAAGTCTGGGGAAGGTTACTTAATGTTAAACTGTTATATATGTCAAATGTCTTGGGTCTTTTCAAATTATTATAAACATCTGTTGAAATCGGGGTGTTACGAATTTTAATTTGGGCTATTTCTAAAATTCTTGATAATATGTTTGACGCTGTATCTGAGTTTAATTCCAGCAGGGTTTGGTCATTATGAAAGAGTCTTAACATTTGATTAATTATATTCATGATCTTGTTTTTAAAATCATTAGGGTTCTGCAGTAAATAGGAAAAGGGCAAGTAATTAACTGACATTGCTTTTGCTAGTTCTAAAGCAAAAAATTCTGTTATTTTATCTTTATGTTTTGCAAAAGGGATTTGTTTGTTTATAGTATTCACAATTATTTTACAGATTCTGTTAAACTTCTGTTGCCTTACTTTTATTAGAGCAAAATTGGTTAGATGGTCTAAATATAGTTGTGCTGTAAAAAGTTTAGACGCCCTGCTGGCCTCTTCAGGTAAATTGTCTACTCTGCTTTCATTGTTTAACATAAACGTCGTCAGAGCCGTTATCTGTGGGTTGTTATATGTATTTAAAGTATTGTATCGAGCTTTAAATACATATACCAGAGTATCTATTGCTTTACTCTTGATCTCATCAGTATAATCCTTATTTGATTTGTTTATGATTTTTTCTACAGCAATTTTCAGTTTTTGGTAATTGACATTTTGATTAGCTTGATTATTATTTTGATTAGCTGCTAATTGCTTATTAATTTGATCAGCCGCTAATATTGCTACAGCCTGATATACTCTGGGATCACAGTTTTGATATGTTTTATAAAAATCTGCAACTTCTTTTGTGATTTTCTTGTATATCTTTTTAAGAGCCTCGTTCTGGGCCTGGTTCTGGGCCTGGGCCTGGGCCAAGGCCTGGGCCTGATTCTGGGCCAGGTTCTGGGGGGGCTGGGGCTTAAACGTGCTGGCGGCAGCATATAAAGCGCCTTTAATGGCAGCTCTTTTAACTATATCAGCCTTGTCTCCGTCTCCCTCATGGAAATGGGTTAAAACAAAATCATTTACTGTAGTGGCAATACTGATAATTTTTTTTGCTATCTTTTCTTTATTTGACATACCGGTTGTACCATCATTAGCATTGCCGGTTATAAAGCTGTTCTCTTGGCTTTTATTATAACTGGGTACATCCAGGTGATAGAGTAACTTGTTTGTTAACTCTTCAGAATTATCTATTTCTATTTGTGATTCAACTGCGTGTATTGCTCCGGCCATGCCTTTCTTGTACGTAAATGTTTCTTCATTAATGTTCTGTTCTGTATAATATGGTTTAGTCGGTACAGGTCTTTTCTGGCTTAGAGAGGTGATGGGTTTTGCAGGCCAGTCATTATTTGAATCGGTTCTACTATAATGGTTTTTCGTCCACTTGTTTTCCGTAACGTTGAATATATATACATCTTTTTTTAATTTATTATTTGACAGATACTGCCAGCCTTTATTAATTTTTGTAAAACGACCAGTCTCCTCCTCTTTATAGTTTCTCTCAATAACTTCCTCTCCATTTTTTATATATTCTAGAGAAGACTTTTTATCAACTGTTGTATAACGGTTATTTGGCAATAATTTGTAGTTTTTTTCCGAACACTCTATTTCTCCTGTTCTGTTTCCTTGTTGAATTCCTTGTGGAATACTGAATATGTCTTTTACTTCCTTTGTGTTTGTATCGTTTGTATAGAGCTGCCATTTTAAATCAGCATCATATACTGGTTTATTAGAACTGTTGTTATTACTTATAGTGACATCAGAGATAGCTTCAATTTTGTTATTGCTGGTATTATGCACGTCATTGTAATCTGCTGAGTTTAAACTACTAAGAATTATATTTAATTCACGTTCCTTTTTTGCCAGTTTATTACTTAAATCCTGATGTTCATTAGATAGAACGTCCAAACCTTGATTTGATGAGTTTTTTGCTGCCTGTATATTATTCGCTAAACTAGCATACCCATTTGATCCTGTAATTTTGTTTTGCAGACTACTGATGTCCATTTTATGGTTTTGCTCCAAAATCAGCTTTTCCATAGAGTCAAGTTCATTTTGTGTATTTGAATAGTTGGCCTTTAATAAGTTCATTAATGAAATATTTTCCCTGGAATTCAATACACTCTTACTCATCAGCAAGCTTAATTTACGAGTTTCATATAAGCTATGAAAAACACTATCATCAAGCCAGGTGTTATTTACAGGGATCTCTGTGCTTTCCAGATTTTCGGTTGCCAGACTGGTTATTTTATCCATAAGATCATGGCTGTATGCCCTCGAAATAAATTCTTTTAAGACTACTACGTAGTCAAGAATATCAGTGTCTTTGTAGCTGGCAGCATTCAGTGGAGTGTTTGATGTGATCTCCCTCAATAATCGCTTGAATGCCGTAAAATCAATAGCTTCCTTATAATCGACATTGGCGCCAGACACTTGTATATCATTAAGAACCATCAATAATTCACATAATAGCCGTTGTGATGTATTTGATTGAGTAATCTCTATAAGATCTTCATAAATCTCTTCTCCATTAATAAGTTTGTCAAACATATCTTTATACTTAGTGTCCTGCCTGTTTAAAGATAACCCTGAGTAGAGAATAACTCTGGCAGACTCACTATTTGTGTTTTTAAAGTCACTATCGATTAAATTATTTAAATACTGGTAGCCTTTTGACTGTTTAAAATTATTGGTGTTGCTTGAGTATAAAGCATTGACCATTTGCATCTTTGTTTTTATTTTTTGAGTTGATGATGGTAATAGATCGAGAAGATTTTTAATCCCTGGAATTCCCATGTATTTGTCATTTGTAAGATCAATTGTACCTTGCTGCAGGTCAGTAATAAGAGCGTCATAGGCTGGTTGCTCATCATAGTTTAATTCGTTGAATCTAGCTGCATTTAATTTTCGTATCAGCGATACAACATCCATGTATTTATCAGGGATATGACTAAGCACATTATCATTAATATTAGCGTCAAGATCTAAGCTAACAGCCGACTTAAGTTCTTCACTAAGAATATTTTTATATATGTTGTTTTTATCCGGAATGCTCTTTAGTAGTGTAATAATGTTATTTTTAAATTGAATATTATTGACTGGGAGTTGTTGATAATAACTGACGTTAAGTTGATTATTATTTTTAAGGTCATCTATATACGAGGCTGTTTCCAGGTCGGGATTAGTTAAAATTATAAGCAGTTGTTTATAGATATCTTGAGTAGCATCATTATCGCCATCATCATCATCATCATCATCATCATCATCATCATCATCATAATTGGGATGATTAATAGCATATTCACGCAAATTTTTGATAAGCGTTAAAGCACCCTGTATTTCTTGTGGGTAGCTATCTATAGATAGTGATTCGGGATTAAGTTCACCATTTATTAACTCATATAAGAATGGTAACAGCTCATGTCCGGGGTCCGGGGGAATAAGCATGATCTTTTTTAACTCATTTATACCAAGTAAATTATTATAAGATTTAGAATCATCAAGGCTACCAGTTAGAAAATCATTAATCAGATCATCGATAAGCTGATCATGCTGATGTCTTGAGTTCGTCGTTACGGTATCGTTATCGTCACTGCTATAGTTAGTGTCATCATCATCGATATCGCTTGCGTTATCGGTTTCGTTAACAGCCGGTTTTTTGTACTTGATGATGTCTTTAAGAAGCTCCATCAGATCAGCTCTTGAATCATTATCAGTACAAGAATCATTAAAATAATCAAGAAGCATAATGTGAGTATAATCATCATCATCATCATCATCATCATCATCATTATTTTCGCACTTACTTAAAATGATGCTGGTCATAAAATCTCTTGTATTTTTTCTGTGCTCATATTTGCTAATCTCCAGAATATTTTCTGAATACTTTTCATCTTGTACATAATTAAGACTATTCTTTAATTCGTCAGGATGATCATGTTTGTGTTCAATAATATCAATAAGTTCTCTACAACCGTTTAAATTTATATGCGGCGTATTTACTTTAGTGCCATTGTTCAACGCATTATATAAAGAAGTTAGAAGCTGTGTTTTTTGTGCCTGGTCTGCTGCAGATTGCAACTGCTCTGGTATAAAACTTTCCAGTAAATTATATACATTACCGTTTATTTTATCTTCCAGAATCTCAAGAGAAGCCCGGGCTCTATTTGTATGTAACTGCCTGAGGTCAGAATCATTATCGTCATTATCGCTATTGCTATAAGTTCTGTTTTCAGAGGGTTGATTCGCTTCGAAGACTGCGTTTATGAAATTTTTTATTTCCAGGTACTTCTGATTATAAGAAAGCTGCGCTAAAAAGAACAATGAGAGGTTATTGGCGATGGCCTTATTAATATCGTTTTTAGACGGGATCAGGCCGTTATTATCAGCTGCAGCCAAAGTATTCTTGAGACGTGAAACCGCCGGATGAATATTAATATTGCTTATGCTGGTTAAATAATTGATATCTTCAGTACACTTTAGAAGTTTTTCCATAGTCTTCATAGGTAAAGCTTTTTTTTGTCTTATATAGTTATTTATTTCACTCTGTAAACTGGTAATATCATTTTTAATGTGAAGGGCAGCCTCTAAACTATTAGCTGTTTCTACTTTTTTTTCTAAGTTTGCCTGCTTTAGTCTTATCTCGGCTATTTCTTTTTTCAGGACAGCTGTATTTTCTATATTAATAGCGGTCTCTCTGGAAAAAAACATGTCGTGTTCAGCTTTTTCCTTACGAGCTGTAATATCATTAATTATATGATGGTTTCGGGGACTGGCCGCTTGTCTCTTTGAAACTAAATTGCTATAGATATCAAGTAAATCTGATTTAAATTGACGATCGATATTCATTACTTTATTTTTAAGTTCTATATCAGGGTCTGTTTTAAGAAACTCTTTTATCTTTTGGTGCCAGAACAATTCAAAAGAGTCAAATTGCGTTAACATTTCACTAATAATTGGCAGAGTATCATCATTCAATTCTTCGTTATTTTTAGAAACCTCCTTTAAAGGAAGTATATTATCCATATATATATCCTTCATAATATTAAAATAGGGATATAAAAAGTTGCTGGAACTACTGGGTTTCTGCTTTTTATACGGTCTATACGAGTCTAACAGCAACTTGTTTGTCAGGTCTGCAATGCTTTTTTCATCCATATTGAATAAAGGTATACTGGATAACTCTAAGGAATTTATTTTGCAGCTGGCTATAAATTCCCGCACAACCTCCCCTATCTTTTGAGTTCGCGCATCCTCATCCTTGACTGTATAAGGGTCGCACATTAACTTGTTTATAGTTGATGAAATTAAGTTCTGCCAGACTACACGCTGTTCAGGGCTCATGTTTTTTGAGTATATATTAAGATTATCTTCGGCCCATTTATTAATGGTATCTTCAAATGATATTGTGAATATTTTTTCATTAGGAATCCCTACCAGTTCATTAATGGTTTTTATATAAGAATCAATAGTGGCTATATGCGTGTCTTTATTACGTAAATCCAGGGGCTTCTCACAGTGTTGCATCAGAAACTCAGCTTTTTTTATTGCAGTATTAAGATCTTCTATTTTATCTGAGTTAAGAATAATACAGTGGCAGTTTGCAATTGTTTCAGATTCCAGCATGTTTTTTAGAACAGGGATGGTTTTTTGTACATATTCAGCGACCAGTTTACCTTTGTTATTCTCTTTTTTTATCCTGATGCTATCAGGAACTTCCTCAAGTTTCAGCATTTCTTTATTGTTGATAAATTCTTGATATTCATTTAGTTTTAAGGTTAGTGTTTTTATATTCTGGTCAAGCCTGGCTGCCAGCGTACCTTCATTTGCTGATCGAGTCTGCATTGAAAGTATAAAATCAGGGCTTTTTACGTTTATTATTTCACAAAATCGAATGAGAGCCGCTTTTGTAGAAGCCTCTGCTATAGCTGGTGCCAGATTCGGGTTGATTGTATTTATTGCTAAATTGAAGGTAGCAAGAAAATGATCAGGGGGTGGTTTTTTTAATGACTTTTTATCAACTTTCCATATACCATCGTCTGTCATTTTTATATAATTCCTTACAAGCTGTAACGCATCTGTTTTGTTATCGCCTGCACTCAATAAAGTTTTATTTAGAGCTTGTTTAAACGGAATGCTATTTAAAGTTCTGCAGATATACTTTATCTGATCCGTTTTATTTTTAAAATCGTCGCTAACAGGTTGTTTCTTATAGGCCTGTTTGATGGAGTGCAGTTTCTCGCCTTTATCGTTATATACATCGATTAGGAAGTCCATCGCCGGGGTAACGAACAATTTGCCGGCATAGGCATTCACTTCCAGGGGAGGAATTAGAGGCAACAACTGCTGCGTGGTGTCTTGCACGGCGTATTTTAGTTTTGCAATCTCTTTAATTAATTTAAATGTGGCATCATAGAGATTTATTTTCAAGAAGACGGTTTTATCCTCCATGATTTCCCTGCGGCCGAAGAAGCTGTTGCCCACCGGGAAAAAGCCGCGGGCATCCGTTGTTTTAGCCTCTTTGCGATAGGTTCCGTTTTTGGAAAAATAAGAAATTTTTCCCATACTGTTTACAAATAGAGACTCTTTTTGAGGGACAATGCCCAGGATGGATTTAAACTCTTGAGGGCCTTC
>JAAEMD010000556.1 GCA_024225875.1 bacterium | reverse complement strand
TGTATGCATCTTTCATTGTAAAGTGGTTAAAACGATCTGAAGGAACTTTTTGATTATTAGTTAGACGTACATCCTTAAGCATAAGACTTTTTATTTGATTTTTAGTGCTGCCTGTCGAAATAATTTTATTCATTATAATCTTCCTGCTGATATCTATCATAAATAAAGCAGCAAATACTTTTATCCCTACCATCCAGCCAGTAAACAGGGGCCCGCTCTATTTAGATAAAGAAAGTAATTTTACTGAAAATACTCTTCCTGTCAATAACACTCTGCAAAATCACAAAATTTCTACAATCGGGCTAAAGTTATCTAAGCAGCATTTGATTTTCCTGACCCCTTAAAAAATACATATTTATTATCAGCATTTAAGGCTGACCGGGGTTATTTTAGATGTTCACAAACATTATATATCTTTCAAAAAACAGATAAAATACAGCAAATTACTCAATACCGGACACTATCCGGACACTATACTGTTTAATTGATTATGCAGCAATTGCAGCCATTATCGTTTTCTTGATCTTGATCTTCATATTCATTGCTTTTTGTGTTCTGGTTATTTTTTTCAATTTTTTTTCTTTGTTCCTCCAGAATCACCGCAGCCTCTTCTTTTAATTTCATTTGATTTTTTTTGATATTTTCAGTTACAGGTCTCTTGAACCCTGAATCATTAATGCTGGCCATTTGAAATACAGTTAAAGCAGGCCAGCCTTGCTCGCAGGCGTGCATA
>JAAEMD010000555.1 GCA_024225875.1 bacterium | reverse complement strand
TTGTTTTTTGAATGGGCTTTATTTTGTAAAAAGGAAAGGCGAATAATGCCATATTCCCCTTTATGCAATGGGGAATATAGTACTGTTTGATATACTTTTGTCGATTTTGAAGTTAGCGCAGTTGATTTCTTTTTTTATTTATCCTGTTATGTGTTTCTTTTTATTAATTATTTAAAAGTTTTAGATTGAATCTAGGAGTTCTTTGGAATCATCATTGCCATTGAGGAAAGCTTCATTAAGCCAATAGGCCCCTTGCTCAATCTCTTCCTGGCTGCTAGCCGCTAGAAGCAGGTTAGCCCCCAGCTCGTATTGGGCTTCAGATTCGCCGTTTTGAGCAGAACGTTCGAACAGTGTCAGGGCTCGTTCTTCATCTTTTAGGCAGTGTTTTCCTTGCTGGTAAAGAGATGCGAGATAGAGTTGTGCGTAGCTGTCATTGAACTTATCACCTAGCTCTAAATAAAAAATCGCATTATTATAATCATTTACATCAAGATAATATTGATACAATACTTCTGCGATGTCTGCATTATCAGATGAGGCATT
>JAAEMD010000554.1 GCA_024225875.1 bacterium | reverse complement strand
TTAAAAAAATCATCAGCCTTGCAATATATTTCTGTTACGTCCATCATGTTTTTAGTGCCTCCTTAAATATTCTTTTTTCTACTAATATTTTACTTGAGGCACTCTTCTTTTACTCATGGATAGTTCATGTTTTGTTCGTTGCTTATCCAAAACTGAGGTTATAGTAGATAATTATTATTTTTTTGCCCTGTTTCAGCCTCATTGCTCATCAACACTATTGTGGGCCAGTTTATAACAAATATACCTGTCAGGTCTCTTGAAGAAGCTATTGAAAAAATAGATTGGTATACTCAAAGATGGAAAATAGAAACTTTTCATGAAATCCTTAAATCTGGATGCCGTGCTGAAGATTCAAAGTTGAGAAATGCTCAAAGACTAACCAGATTAATTTCTATTTTTTGTATTTTAAGTTGGCGTATTTTCTGGTTGACTATGCTTAATCGCACAACCCCACTTTTACCAGCCAGCTTAGTTTTCACATCAACTGAAATTAAAATATTAGACACAATTATCTCTGCTAAAAATAATAAACCTGTTAATAGTATTGCTTGCTACCTCAATAAGCTCGCTAAAATTGGTAGGTACCTCAATAGAGGCAAAGACCCTCTTCCCGGAAATATTGTTGTGTGGAGAGGCTTTGCAAAATTAACTGAAATATTAATTGGTTTTGAACTCGCTAGAATTTGTGGGTAATTAAAAGGTTTGGGGATCGCTTACAACACATTCTATAAGTATGTTATAATGAAATGGTTAAAATATTGTTCGGAAAAATATATTTACTGGTACATCCTGGTTAAATCAGACGCCAGTAACACAAAAGGGGAAAATATAATGAAAACTAAATTAGCAACTGTATTGATCGTTATTTTTATATTATGTAACTCACAAATATTTGCCGCAAATGAAAAAAGCCTGGCTGAAAAAGATGAGGAAAGAAGGATTAAGCCAAAATCTAACACTTTATCAAGGATTTTTGGTGTTGCTGCCGGTGCTGGGGCTACTGCAATTGCTATCCAAAAGGGGCAAGAAAAACGTTTGATTCCATTATCAGAAAGAAAAGATTTAACCCCAAAAGAAAAAGAAGAATTAGCCCGCAAATCTCGTAACTTATTTGATAGAATTGGCGTTTTACAATTTCAGTATGGATTATCTAGTAATTTTAAACCTGATTCAGATAAGATTGATCTAAATTATATGTTGTTGCGTTTTAATCATCTCGAAACCAATTTAAGCCTGCGCTACGAAAATCAAAGCTTTTTATATAATGACAATTCAACTAAAAGCATTAACAAGTACTTAATAGAATACAGCCTTAGGCCACGCATTACCAGGCTTGATGATCCTGCCCTAATCCAAATTGGCGCACTGGTAGGTGGTAAGGCTGTTAAAACAGCTTCAACAAACAAAATATCACCAACTTTTGGTGTTTCTTGTATAGTATATATGTGGGACCTGCCTCTTTCATTTCATACAATCTACTATGCATCACTAGTATCACTTAGCCGTCAAATTATTGATTCTGAAGCTGATATTACAATACGTTTCAAGCATCAAAATATAGCATTTGATATTGGTAGCTTGATAGATTTTACTGATACAGAGTATATCAAATATCAGTTATACGCTAAAGTTGGAATTCATTTCTAGTGTAGCGTCCCTAACAAATCTTTAGCTCTGGAAATCTTTAACATAATTTGTTCTGTAGTAGCTTTCCAAATATAGGGTTTTGGATTTTTATTACGATTTTCTATATGTTTTTTAAGCGCCTCTTTAACTCTTAAACATTACGAAAAACACCTCTACGTATTCATTCTTCAGTAATATCCCGAAAAAATCGTTCTACTAAATTTACCCAGGATGCTGAAGCAGGAGTGAAATACATATGAAAACGTGGATGTTTATGAGTATAATAATTATCTAAAATAATGTGCACATCAAGCTGCTTGTCAGTCTGACGATTCAATTGTTTTAAAAATTTTAAAAACTCATCATTTCGGTGTTTTGGCAAACATACACCAATCACTGTTCCATTCTTAACATCAAGTGCTGCAAATAATGTTGTTGTTCCATTTCGTTTATAATCATGCGTCATTGTACCTGCTTTTCCGGGTTTTATCGGTAAGCCTGGCTGGGTTCTGTCGAGTGTATGACTTCCAACTTAATCTGACATACAATAGATAAAAAGCAGTTTAACCATACTGTGGGGGATCCCCCACAGTATGGTTGCGAAAAAAGTCAGAAAAAAGGAGATAAATCAAAATGGGAAGTA
>JAAEMD010000553.1 GCA_024225875.1 bacterium | reverse complement strand
CATTTTACTGTGGAACAGCTATATAATCAGGAGATAATTATGCTGAAAATAGTTGCACTAAAAGAAAAAGAACTGCCAGTAACCTCTAATAAATTTAGTAAAATTCAATTTAAATTTACTGACTTTACAAATATTATCAATTCCAGAATCAGAAAACATAACACTACCTCAAGCTCTACTAACAAAAAAAACACTGACTATGTATCGATTAACAAGTCAGACCTGCTCAATGTAGTAGAGATTAACTTCGAAATCTTTACTTTACAGGAGCTTACTACCTTATCCCGCCTTTCCAGTAAGTTTCTAAAGCTCCTCAAAGAGCGTTATGAAAAATTTAACAATTCAGTAAATTTGCGTTATAACAGGATTTTTAATGACAGTAATGGGCCAGAAAACAATTACCGTACAGAGTATAGAGATTTCCTTAGTCCCAAAACAGTGAATTACTTAAAATATATTGAACAAAAATTGATTGGTAACAGGCTTCGTTTTTTAAATGATAAGATAATATTAGAAGACATTCCCAGAAAAATACTGAGCTGCAACAACAAAGCAATTAAATTGCAGGCATTAAAAACCATAACCAGCATTACAAAACATAACAAAACCAGCTTTTTTAGTAAACAATGGGTACTGTATCGTCTAGGCAAACAGATGTCCCTGGAGATGACAAATCAGAAAAATATTAATAATTATAGTGAAGAGCACCTGTTAGCGACCATTGAAGCAATATCCGTTACAACAGGTTTTAAATACGGTTCGTATTCACAACACATATCTAATTATTTCTTACCAGGATTAACCGAAGTATTCAAATCATCAAAAAATCTGAAGACACAGGCAATAACTTTATTATCAATTAGTAACATCTTAAAACGTATTATGGTTAGACAGCCTTTTTTTGATGGTTTCAGCTTGAACGATCTAGTTAATACAGTAAATGATTTAAGAAAACTCAAAGCTGAGTATAGTGCAGAACAAGGCAAAAAAGCTGCTGAAAAATATGCTGATATGCTGATTGAAAGCAGCGCTGATATCATTAGATGCAAACCCGTCATACAGATTTCGATAGTAGAATCAATAATAACTTCTCTTATTCCTCATGCATTATGCGAAAAAACATTTGCCAAAAAAAACATAATAGCTGTTTCAAGATTAATCGAAAAAATAATAAAAACTCAAAACAACTGGCGTCCTGGAAATGAAATAACACAATATCTTATTAAATCCATCGGAAAGTTAAGTGATTTAAAAGAAGCATTCTCCACGATTTCAGCACTTAATATACTATCTAATAATCAAGAAACAGTAGATTTATATAAAAAATCCACGCTGGTAGAAGACCTGGTAAATTTAGAAGCTGTTCCGGATTATCAAGGAAACAGGAAAGTACAAACTTACATTTCTGCACTGCTTGAAAAGCTTATACCTGAAGATGAGATAAAAGAATTAATCAGCAGTATCAATATTGATGCTGCTGACAACTTTTCAGAACAAAACATTTCAACTATATCAAAGTGTAGATATTTAATAACAGAGCATCCGGAAAGATTTAACAGTATTTGTTCAACTCAGGTAATAAGAAGCTTAATTTATACTGCGGTTAACTTTCCAGACACTAAATTAAAAATAGTTTCTATGGATTTGATTACTGAATTATTAGACACCATTGCTGACAAAAAGAAATGTTCTACCTTCCAGATTCTTACTGCCGAATATCCTGCAGCGGACTTGATATCGCTTTGTAAGGATATCAATAACACCTCGATAAAAGTACGCACCAGGGCTCTTTCATGGATAAAAAAATATATTAATACTAATTCAAAATTAAGCAGGCATTATGATTCAAGCTCTTATATAAGCCAGAACGAGTTTACCCGTTTAGCAAAATCAATACCCTCCAATAATCAATATTCTCCAGTATTAAGTATTGAAAAAGAGCTGTTTCTGGAATTTATTGATTTATTACTGAAACAGGCTATGATTCTAGAATTTAACAATACAGTTAAGTGTTTTGCTTCAAAAGAAGGGCTGGATTTGATATATAGTCAATTTATAACGGCCTCATCCTCTTATGAGAAATTATGTGTTTCTGTAATCTCTACTGGTATTTTCACAAGCTACAATATTAAGGATGAATGCTTAAAAAGCTTTAGAAAAAAGAGGTTACTGAAACTAGTGGCAGCAACAGTAATAAAGAATGGTATGACAGAAGGTGAATATGCAAAAGGTTTTTGCGCTCTAACCTACAATCTTACAGAAAATCACAGGCCAGATACACTCGCGTTTAATAATAAAGGCACAGTGAGCTTCTTAAACACCATTAATGACTATTTAGATTGTGCCCAGAATTTAGAGTACAAAACATATCTTCTGTATATAATTAAAAACATTATGGAAGATAATATTGACGGGCAGAAAATACTTATCGAAAACAATATATTAGATTTAGTTTTTGAGTTATGTACAGAGTTAACTCAGTTAGATATAGAAAGTTTGTCACAAGAATACACATTAGATTCGGTCCTTAGTATACTATATACAACCTCAAAACACCCTGATCTCCTGAATGACGCATTGAATCTTATGATGAAAGGATCTTTAATAACCACTCTAAAACATATTGCTTCTTTGGAAATGAAAACTAGTGATCATCTCAGACTAGCTTCATTCATGTCAGAAGTAATCAAAAAAAACAGGTTTACAGGTAGAACTTTGTCCAGAAATACTAAAGTATTCCAATGGGCAACCGCATTAATTACTAAGCTAAACATAAACAGCCCGTACAAATTACTTCCTGCTTTTAAAATAATGGAAGAATTCACAAAACACATTAAAGACTTAAAAAAAGACGAGCGAAAAGACTTAACTAAAATGATCGATTCCAGTCGTTTACTAATCAAAATGACAGATATTGCAAATATTGCGTGCCCTGTTAAAAAAAAGGAGGCTGGAAAAGAGTTATACGAAGCTTTTATCGAAACAGTTTCAAATCTTATCGATATGAACGCTCATATATCTCTCAATAGAGATACTTCAAAAAAAATGTTAAAACTGATTAAAACAATCCATGGCTTTGAAGAATTTAACAGAAGGAAATATATAGAACATCTTACAAAGATAGTTGAAAAGTTTCCCTGTGTTGATAAGAATACAATCAATATGCTTTTAGACCTGGGAGCTGAGGCTGATACCAGAAATAAAGTAGCTTGTGTTACTGGAGCAGTAAATTGTTGTATTTCTACAACCTCTTACATCGATGGCAAAAAAATAAAGTACGCACTGGTTAATATGGGAAAAGTGGAAGAACTGGATAAAGACACAAAGATTGATATTATTAAGCTAATGATTAATATAAGTAAGGTAGAAAAACTGGATGAAAACACAAAGATAGATATTATTAATATTCTTATCCAGTTCATGATACAGGACAATCTTTACTATATTTTTGTTGAAGATGATATAGATATATAGCTAAACCAAAATAAAATGTCCGGAATGAAAAATATAAATCAAGCCATTTTTAGCAAATGAAGT
>JAAEMD010000552.1 GCA_024225875.1 bacterium | reverse complement strand
TGATTTTATATCAAAAACAATTGGAAACCATAATTTCCTATCATCAAGACCAGACCTGACAAAGGTTATGACAATAGTGATCAAAAAAATCAGGGAAGATCTCCAGAACAAAACTTACGCCCCTGAACCGGACAATATAAATGAGAACAATCTTAATAATAAATTGAACCAGTACAAAAATGCACTAATAAATACCATAATGAATAATGAAGGAGCGCCAGGAGCTGTTAAGCTTGCTGTCACAAAATATTTGCTGGAACAGGGAGATCTGAATGCTACAGATTTTATTAAGGCAATAAGCACTCTTCATCCTTCTCAATCTGAAATACAGAAACTGCTCAAGCTTTATGAAAATAAATTATTTAATAACGATAGACAAATCATGAGCAGTATTAAAGATATGACGGAACCACTTTTACTTCTTGCAAAAACGGATCCTGATTTATTTAAAACAATTATTTCCACTCCTGAATTCACAGCTGTACTTGATCGGATAAAACAGCGTCAGGTACCGCAAAACCCGGAAATCAAGCCCTTAATTGATACTATTACTAATTTTTTGAAGGAGTTATCTCCCAAAGAATCATTAGAGCTGATACTGAAACACAACTCCGTACAATCAATAGAAGCTGATATACTTGATTTAACAAGTGACCAAATCTCTGGTGTGGAATCCCAGGAACTAATCAAGTACCTTGAAAAGTCTGGAATAATAAAAAGGTCCGGCCTGTATCATTATATAGATAGAGATACGAATATAGATAATATAAACTTTTCCAGACTGTCTTTTATGCTAAGTGAGGATCTGCAGAATGATCTACGTAATTTACTTAAAGACTATAAGGACAGGGATAATCAGAAATCGGATTACAATGCAGCTATCCGGGAGGTTGATAAAAATCAAAAACTGTCCCCTGAAACATTAGGAAGTTTAGGATTGAATGACACTATAGTTCTTAATGCGCTGAAAGAAGGGGTCATAAAACCGGCCCGGCAATCTCATATTACAAAAACAGTAGACAGTATTATGCAGGAGCTGACTAAACAGGCTGCAGGGGCAATTATACTGGACGACCACATCGAAACAATTGGTGATAACCCTGCTTCTGTCAATTATCTTTTAAGTGAAATCGCTAAAAATAATAATAAAGATAATATATTAGATAATATAAAACGCTCACCGCAATTAACCCGACTGTTTACAAAGTGGCTGAATAATCCCCCGGTCAATGGATTCAGCAATGCAAATACAATAAAAAAACAATTGTTCTTAAAGCTTATGAATCAACAAATATCTACTATAGATCATGCCCGTGCATTTATAAAAGAAGATCTTGAAGCCTTTATGCCGGTATTATCTAAAGGTCAACAATCAAGATTAGCTCGAAAACTTGTACTGTCATCACCATTGAAAACAGTACCTCAGGCATTAAACACTGTAATTAGAAACATCCGAAACTCCAGTATCAGGTATTCATCTAAAGTAGCATTATACAAGGCTCTATTAGATGAAGAAAGAACCGCTGTTGACACTTTAAAAGAGTTAAAATCAGCCGGAGATAATGAAACATTTATCGATATGCTGGAATATGCTACAAAAACGTACCCTGAAATGTTTCAGCCGGTAAGCGGAAAAAACTGGTTATTCAAAAGCATTCCTTATAGTTTTATACGTCAACTTATAAACGAAGCGTTAGAAGATGAAAACGGAGAAATGCTGGCTGTTATTCTTAAAAGAGACCTGAAAGGAAATCAGGTACTTAATCGCTTATTAACTCAACAAACGAAATTAAGAGGATCAGAGAAGTTCACTATAAAAGGTCGAACTATAAAAGGATTGAGAGCAGGCACAAGTCAGTTAGGTATTGAACAGGGCGGTATAACAGCATGCCTGGAAAAGGCTCTTGATGAAGCCTCTAAAGACCCGCCTGACAGTTCCATGCTGGATAAACTGACCGGACTGGTCGGCAAGGCCTGGCAGGACGGTCAAAGTGTAGATTCTTTTCATAAGCTTTTAGTTAACAGCGGCCGTATAGAAGTGTCTGAGCTTTCTAATCTGGGTTTAGCAAATTCAGACAGTATGATACAGCAATTAAAAGATCTCAGAATACTGGATGAGCATGGCAGTGTTAATGATATAACCATTCTAAAGAAAATGACAGAAAGTGACTTTACTACAGCAGTAACAGCACATCAACTGACAAAAATGACGGAGCTTCTTGATAAAAAAGGGAAGAAAGAGGCGGCTTTAATCAACAGCTTATCAAAAGAGTCTCAAGGACTTCTTATTGCCCCGCAAACAATGAAAAAAGGCAGAGCTTCTAAAAGGAGTGACAGGCTAATCTGGCATGGCACAGATAGCAATCGCGCAAAAGGAATGCGCTCCAGCGATATTATAGATGTCAAATCAAATGTAATGACCTATTTAAACAAAAAAGGTAATAGCGCACTCCAGCATAGAATCCTTGACTCTCTTGATGCACAGGAAAGCTCAATAGCTGGCCATAAATCAGTGTCAAACTCTCTCAGTGCCTTTAACTGGCTTATGACAAAATCTTCAGAGGATATAGCAGAAGATCTTCTTAACCCTGATATCACAGAAAAATATAGAAATAAACTACAGGATTTAATTTTTATGCGTACTATCAAAAATGCATATCAGTCTCAACCATTTTCTGAAAGAGAGACTCACCACAAAAACAAAGTAAAAGATATTCTTAAAATCACTATAAATCAAAGCCTCGCTTCTATCGAAAAACTACAACAGGATGTTATTGATTCTTCAATACAGGAAGATATTGATACTTTACAAATTAAGCTCAATAAAACAAAAAAGATGTTAAAAACTGTCCTTGTAAATTTCTATGTCAACGATCGAATTCTTTTTGAGAACGTATTAGACACTTTAAATCCTGGGCAGAAGAATGCTGTTAATAATATAACCGGCATAAACTTCATTGCTGACGAAAATAACAAGTTAAAGCAGGCTCTAAATGAAATACGAGATCTCGCCATAAAACGTAATCCGGAATACGCGGGAACAGGTAATCCCATAGGAGCTGGTCTAGTAGATATGATGATAACGCCACCTGCAGATGACTCCAGTATAGAACAGCAGATTCAACATACAATAATTGCTGCCAAAGCTACATCTCCTTCATTAATAGATGATAAAGGAGAAAAGGTTGATATGATCAACCTGGCAAAAAGTGCACTGGCAACACGAGCAAAGGAACAAAACACAGATCCTGAACTAAGTATGGAAGAACAAATAGGTAACTTTCTTGCCATACAGGTTATAAAAAACAGGAAAACTAATGAAGCAACACCTGATATATCTCTAGTTAATGAAGAACTGCTGTCATTCATAGATAATATGGAAGAAACTGGGCTGTTAAGCCCGGAAGGATGTACTAAAATAAAAAACAATATTAATAGTACACTGAAAAACATTGAGAAGAGTTTTATTAAACGTCACCCGCCTGATGCCCTGTCAAAGAAAGCAGACATAGCCTTTGCCATCGCTTTATTCAGTGACAGCAAAGGTAATTTTGATGAAACTAAAGTATACAAACATTTAGAAAAAGTAAGACGTGTAGATAATGCAAACAATAATTATGACCGGCAGAATGACATAGAAGATTTTACAGAAAATTTTTCCTTGAATAATGATCTTTTTACAGCAACAACTGAAACAGGTGTTAGATGGTCCAGATCACTAGACAGGTTATTAAGTGATAACACCCATCACGGAAAGTTAAGTATGCTGCTTCAATCAGAACAACTGGCTGCCGATGATAATAAACCAATAACTACTGCCCTGCGTAATAAAATAAAAGAAAATACAGGCATTGATATTCCTATCCTCAATCTGCAACGCTACTTTTCAAATAATTCTTTTAAAGAGGGTTTCAATAATATAATGGCGGAAAATGATCACACCCGGCAAACAAAGCTGAAAAAGCTGCTTAAAGACTTTGGTATGGAAGCAGACGTTGTTGATGGACGTCCGGAAGCTAACAAATATATTGAAACAATTAACAAGCATACTCCAGAACTAAAAAATATATTTAGAAGTTTTAATAGCAGTCAAGTTAATGCACCTGGAAACCATAACCTTATCAAGTTATTGCAGAGTCTCTCTAAAGTAGTCTCTCCTGAAGATCTGGCAGCAGATAAAAAAGCTAAAGCTAAAGTAGCACAAGATAAGTTTCAACAGCTGCTGCAAAAGATTAATATAACATTTCAAAATAACGACTTTAATACTCAGCCAATCTGGGGAGATGCGTGGCCACCCAGCCTGAATATATGCGAACAAAAAATGCAAAAAATCGAAAACTACCAGAGACAATATATCGATCATGATCCAGTTAACGCACCAAATGGACCCTGGCTGCCAGACAACTATGATGAAGTGACAGGTTTTAATAAGATAAAGAGTTTAGTAGAAACCAGAATTGATTTTATAAGAACTATCCATGACTCAGAAGATCAAACCGGGATAGCCATAAACGACAATATAAATACCAGCAATTTAGATATTAATGATAACGACTGATACAACTTAAAAGAAATATGATTAAAATAAGGTTGATATATAAAGCCAGAGGCGCCAGAATAATACTTAATGCCTATAGAGTATAAAATAGTTAACCCGGAAGAAAAATTAAATCCTGATGCTCTTAACAAAGTGCAGAAAGAGCTTCAGGCTGCTAAAAAACTTCTAACTAAACTGGAACCTTTAAAGACTTATATTGAAGCAAATTCTTCTGGTGGCCTGCCTGAATATGAAGGGCTTAAAAAAACAGTCGATTATCTCGAGGAACAGTTTAAAGAACTGAAAGAATTCAAACATATTTATGATACAGCAAAAGCTGCCAACAGCATTGGGGAAAATACCAGTCCAGATCAACAAATAGACTTTCTGGACAAGGTACTTAATGGAGCTATACTGGAACAGTATGCAAAATTCACAACCGCACCAGTAAATATAGATGCCCTGAATAAGTATAAAGACCGTGCTATCGAAATAAAGGCTGTTATTTCAAAAGTTGAAAACTTTACAGCAGAAATAAAAATCTCTGATATCCCTGTAGACAGCTTAGGTACAATCATAAAAACATTAAAAAACCCTGCCTATGATAATCCATTAATAAAAATCATCGAAGTTCTACACACCAGTCTCTATAGTATACTTACGAATAAAACATCCGCTCCCGAATCTTATGTTGTAATAAAAAGTGATATAGCTCCATTTTTGGAGTTTTATGGAGATATATTACCAAAACAAATCCGGTTAAAAGCGGAGTTCAGCAAAACCGAATTTGATGGCATAGAAAACTTTTCCTTTAAAATCTTAAATAAAGAGTCCGCATCATCAAGAAAAAATGTATTTCTGGAAAGCCTTAAAAAGGCTCTAATACCACACCTTGAAGACCTGCAAACAGGACTGTCTGCCATATCTATTGCCTTTAAAAAATTAGTAAATGATCTTGGTGGAGACCCTGGTACCGGAGAGCTGCACAGTAATGCTGATTCTTATGAGCCAAATATAGAAAAAAACATTACATTAATAGAAAGTATCCTTGATGGCACTATACCGCAGTCCATCAAAGATGACATTCTTAGATCGCCTGATTTCAGGATATTTTTAAATGCCAGAAATAAGAATAGCAGTAAAACAGCAGGACAGGTACTGGCAATACTAAAAGAAAACCTGCAGCAAAAGTTGTCTTCTCTGAAAGAAATAAAAGAACAAAAGAAAGCTGCTCAACAGGAAAGTCTTAAACTGGCCTTTAAAAAGCTGTGTAACGACAAGCTGAGGGCAGACCTTGATCCAGGCTCAACACCGGTCTTAAAATATAATATACCTTATGATCAGGCAGATATGCTTATATCTGCAATAGACTCTTTCTTAGAAGATCATATTAAAAACCCTCAGCTAAAAGGCTCTCCAATAGAAACAAATCTTTATTCTTTAAAAGAAAAAATTAAAAGTCGAAAAGACTTTTACAACACAGACTTTCCTGCTCTTCTTAAGAATGAAGGCATAAAAAACAGTCTATTTGACCCTGTGCCAGCTAACATAGAAGTGATAGCAGAAAAAAAGGAGTCCGTTGCAAATATTAAAAAGTCAATGATCGACAGTGGTCACTTTATCCTTGAAAATGGATCTCTTTGTGAAACAAAGGGCTCTGTACCTGAGCTACAGGTGATAAAAAGTCTGGAAACACAACTATATGCAATTGAAAGTGATATTAGTCAGCAGAAAGAACTCAGGCAGCGACTAGACTCTAATGTTGCAAAACTTATTAATGAAACTATCATTAATGATGACGATACAATAGCTTCGCTAAAACTGAAAATACAAAAAATTACTGATGGAATTAATTTTAAAAACAATTATTTTCAAGAATTTAAAGGGCTGGAAAAATTCGAGAGCCTCATTGCTGTTAATACACCTCACAGGAACAGGATTGAACATAATATGCAAAAACTACACAACAAGTTGTTCGAAAACCTATTTAACTCTTATCTTGAAAATAACTTAAGCAGTAGCCCCAGGGGCATACTACTATCAGATAACCTTTCTATATCCGAGATTACAAATAAACTGGAAACCATACAAAAAATACTTACCAGCACCAGCGACTACTATGAGTTTGAAGATCCCTCCTTTCCTGTCAAAAAAGAGCTGGAAAGCCGTACTATGTTAACAACAGTTCTAACGTCTCTTAAAAGTAATCTTCTAAAACTGAAAAGTAGTAAACTGGATACTATTAAAACTATAAATGAAGACCAGAGGGATCGGAAGTTCAGCGAACTACTGCAGTCCATTAACGCACATTCGATTGATAGCCCATTAGAAAAAACTGAAAATCCATTTAAGGACAGTATACCTGATGTGAATATGATAAAAGACTTTAGAGAACAGATCGGTGTATTTACCAGCTTTTGTTCAGAGATTGAGGTAGAAATTCCTGACATAATTGCCATACGAATAGAAGGTTTATATAAATATATGAATGATAGAGAAAATTTTAATGCTGAATTTAAAAAATCGTATGTAGATTCCGATCTTCAGCCTGTCATTGATAAAGCCGGCACATTAAGTCCCAACCCGGCTATAATCAAAACTATCGATCAAACACAAACAACAGAGTTAATCTCACAAGTTTCCCAGTATCTTGATAAAGAATTAAATCATAAGTTTAAAGACAGTCAGGAAATAAGAACTTTAAAAGTACTTAAGGCTCAGCTTGAAGAGCAGAAAATAAATATTCGTAATGCTGATTTTAATAGCCTGCTTCAAGAACTCAATGCTAATAATAAAGGTGGATTTAACATTACTGTAAGCACAAAAAACATACAAACATTAAAAGATAAGATTACATACTCTGTTCAATATTTCAGTCAACTTACTGATCAACAAAGAAAAGTATTAGACAGCCTGTCCAGCAGCCTGGACCAGCAACAGATTTTTAGTGATGACTGCACACTTCAAAAAAACATTATGCAGGAATACTTTACAAATCTTAAGAAACAGATAAAAACCCTTCCACTGACTGAACTTTCAGCATTATCTGTCACAGAAACAGAAAAAATAGATACAAAGATAAAATCACTACAGAAAACCGCTGACAATCTTAAAAACAATTTACTGGAGCCCGTATTTCCAACTAAACCGGAAGAACTCCATAGTCTGGAGTCCAGATTATCAGATATAAAACAGGAGCATAATAATATAAAAACATTAACCGAAAATATAGTTAGTTTAAACGCAGATATTAATACAGGCGAAATTAATGACAAAGTAGAGCTGTTAAATCTAAACAGCCCTGACAAAGTAAAGAAAAGAGCAGATCTCTTACTGACCTTAAGAAGCAAAGCAACTGCCGACAGCCCAACACAAACCCTTCTGAAAAAAATTGACCTGAACCTTAAAGAAATTGATACAAAAATCAGTGCCCGAATCAATCTGGATAATTTGTTCAAAACAGTATTAAAGGCCGATCAAAAGACAGGCGCTGTTAGTGATAGACAAAAACTGGTGAAGGAATCTGGCATTAATGAAATAGAGATGCGCCAGCAGGCTATCCAAAGCTTCAGGGACAAATATGCAGAAGCTGTTCCCCAGGACAGCGAAGTGTTTAAAGTTCTTGAAAATATAGATAAAAACCTTGAAAAAATAGCTGTAAGCATAGATACTGATCTAAGGTTCAGAGGTGATGTAAAAGCCGCAAAACAAAAAATATCAGACCAGATTTCATGGTTGAAAGAAAATAAAATGAATAGCATAATTTTCACACAACCTGGTTTTCATCAAATAATTGAATCATTGCTGAATGATCACAATGTTAAGTGTCCTGTTAACAACGCTCAACAAGAGGCTTTATTAAAATATGTTAACCAACCGGATCAGCAGTTACTAAATATAGTTATTAAAAACTTCGCATTATCTATAGATCAGCCAGGATTACAGTCTGCCCTGAAAACTGCAAAAACTGAAAACCTGAAAATAGTAGCAGAGTGTATCGCTAAAACTATCCAGGTCACAAAAAAAAGCAAAGCTGAAGAC
>JAAEMD010000551.1 GCA_024225875.1 bacterium | reverse complement strand
TTATTACAGGTTCGTCGATTAACACTGTTCTCTTCCTCTTTAGGAGTTAATGGATTATAAAAAAAACAACCCCTGCAAGGTTCAGTTATATTCTCTGACTTTATTGGTATTAATTTTAAGCTCATCTATCTTATCTTCCTCATTTAACGTACCGAATTTCAGATTTTTTGACAGATCTGTAAACTGTTTTTTACTAAATTTTAAACTGGTCCACAGCTTTTTTTAAACCCTCTGATAATTTATTTAAACCACTTGCGCTGGTACTAACTTCAGTTCCATTGCCTGACATAATATTTGCTTCATTATTTACATCTGCTATATCTATTGCGATCTCTTTTGCTGCTGATGAACTCTGGGATACATTTTCACTTACCTCAAAAATTCCCTGAGCTGCCTGATTAACATTTGAGGCAATCTCTGTTGCTGTATTTGATTGCTCTTCAACTGCTGCTGCAACAGTATCTATCATCTCATTAACATTGTTAATTTCCACAGCCACCTCTTCAATTTCAGAAACCGTTTCTTTTGTTGAGTTCTGAATACCTGTAATTTTTCCCTTTATTTCTAAAGTAGCTTCAGCTGTTTGTTTTGCAAGATCCTTAATTTCATTTGCAACTACTGCAAACCCTTTTCCTGCTTCTCCAGCCCTTGCAGCTTCAATTGTTGCATTTAGTGCAAGAAGGTTGGTTTGCTCAGATATGTCATTGATTGTTTCAACTACTTTGCCTATCTCCAGTGCTGATTTACCTAAATTACCAATATTATCGGAAGCTGTTTTGGCTCTTGTAGCAGCATGGTTACTGTTAGTACGTGTTTTTTCAGTATTTTCGGCTATTTCATTGATAGTTGATGTCATCTCTTCCGCTGCTGTG
>JAAEMD010000550.1 GCA_024225875.1 bacterium | reverse complement strand
TTAAATATTCAAAAAAAGAAATAAAGTCAATCATAAAAATAGTGGTGAAAGAAATAAAAGGAGAGTATGAAGTGTCAATTCAAGATAATGGTGTAGGTATATTAGCCCCTTATAAGTTCGGAGCATTATTTTAAATTTCAAAAGCAATAAATTTGAGATATGAAATATAAACGATGGAGCTTATCCGAGAAGCTAGAAATTTTAAAATTATCGGAAGAAATAGGAGTGGTTAAATCTTGTAGGAAGTACGGTGTTAGTACAGGCACTTTTTATACATGGAAAAAGAAGTTTGAGAACAAAGGGGAGCATGGGTTAAAAGAGGGTTACACTGTAAAAAGTAAAGCACTTAGGCAAGCAGAAGAAGAGAATCGCATACTTCGTAAAGTTTTAAGTGATAAAGAAATTGAAATAGAATTACAACGAGAATTATTAAAAAAAAAGTTTGGGACGTTCGATCCAAAAAAGCTTTAGTGGATACTAGTATCAAAAGACATGGTTGTAGTAAGCGTAAAATTATTAAAATGATAGGATTAAACCCAAGTAGTTATTATAGGGAGCCTCGTGTAGGAAAAAAAGGTAAAAGACCTTCTAATCTGACCTATCATAAGATCAAGGGTTGGATGGATGAGTCTGAGTTATTACAGGCTATATACGATATATTAAGCAATGAGTTTATTGACTGTGGGTATAGACTTATGAATTCTTACCTAAAGAAACAAGGATGGTGTATTAATCATAAAAAACTATATAGAATTATGAAAACACACGACTTATTAAAGGTTGATAAAAGAATCAGAGCCAAAGCCATAGATCGTAAATTTGTAAAATTCAGGAAAGTTAAAACCACAAGACCCTTTGAATGCTTAGAGATGGATATAAAAGTGGTTTGGATTCCTTCTAAAGGAAAGAATGCTTATCTACTTTCTATAATAGATGTTCATACACGTAGAATTCTAAAGGATTTTTTTAGCTTTTCAGTTAAACAAAAACAGGTAATTGATTTTCTTTCCCCTTTGTTTGAAGAATTTGACTACCCTAGTAATGTTGTCATTAGAACGGATAATGGAAGTCAATTTATTGCTAAAAATGTACGTGAGTACCTAAGTTTAATAGGGGTAGAACAAGAATTTACTCATATAGCAACTCCAGAAGAAAATGCTCATATAGAAGCCTATCATGGTATTTTACAAAAAGAAGTTTTTCAACGTTTTGAATACCAAAACTTTGATCAGATTCAAAACATTCTAAAACGATTTGTTTTTTTCTATAATAATCAACGATTGCATGGACGAATAGGACATATAACTCCCATGGAAAAATGGAAGGCAGATAAACATTTAATAGTAATGAATAATATAGCAGTATAATGGTTAATCAATTTTAAAATAATGCTCTTGTTTTATAGGGGCTAAAACA
>JAAEMD010000549.1 GCA_024225875.1 bacterium | reverse complement strand
GGCATGATTTTTATGATTATAAATGCAACCCAGATCAGAGAAGGGATGATCCTGAATATTGATAATGAACTTTACCGTGTAACATGGAAAATGCACCGTACACCAGGAAAAGGTACTGCCTGTATGCAGACAAAGCTTAAAAACATCATATCAGGCAAAAATCTGGAGCAGCGTTTTCTATCAAATGAAAGGGTGGAAAAGGCTGACCTTGAGACTCGTTCAATGCAGTATCTCTATCAAGAGTCTTCAGATCTTGTGTTTATGGATAATGAAACTTATGAACAAATCCATATATCCTGTGAACTAACAGGAGAAGGGTTAGTAAAGTATCTTGAAGAAGGCACTTCTTATGATATAACCTTATATGAAGATCAGCCTGTAGGTGTTGATACACCTAAAACAATAAATATAAAAGTAACTTATGCTCCACCTGAAATTAAAAAAGCAACAGCCACAAATACTATGCGGGCAGTTACATTAGAAAATGATCTGGAGGTACTGGCCCCTGGATTTATAAAAGATGGAGATATAATAAAAATCAATACCGAAACAAATGAATATATTGAAAGAGTCAAAGAATAATCAGGAGCAGGCAAATGAAAGAAGAGAGTAAAAAAGAAGATAATGATAAAATTAAAAATGAGGTACAAAGCATTCAAGTAGATATCAGTGAAGCTGTCAGTGATGGTATTTATTCGAATATAGCTATAGTTAATTTCAATATGGAAGAGTTCGTTATGGACTTTGCTTTTTTACAGCCGCAAATAAAAAAAGGAAAGGTACGTTCTCGTATATTATTAAGTCCCAGAAATGCTAAGCTTTTAGCTGAGCTGCTTTTTGCAAACATAAAAAAATATGAGTCCTCATTCGGTCCGATAAAGAATACTTTAAAACATAGTGGAGCAGAAGGTACAGGTATTTCATTCAGTTCCAACTGATCTTTAGTTTAGATAAAAGAAAGAAACTTAAATTAACCAGGATGAACGAAATTGGACGATGAGTACTATCTGTCTCTTGCAGTAAGAGAAGCAAAAAAGGGCGCTAAAAAAAAAGAAGTTCCGGTTGGCGCTATTGTAGTTAAAGATAATAAAGTATTAGCAGCTGCTCATAACCTTAAAGAAAGAAAGTCAGATGTAACAGCCCATGCCGAGATACTGGCAATAAAAAAAGCTTCAAAAAAGATCGGTGACTGGAGACTGACAGACTGTACACTTTATTCAACCCTGGAACCCTGCCCTATGTGTGCAGGAGCTATATTACATGCCAGGATCAAACGTATTGTGTACGGAGCATTAGATATTAAATGGGGCGCATCAGGGAGTATAACCAATCTGTTTTTAGAAAAATTTTTTAATCACTATACAGAATCAATTTATATAATAAACGATGAATGCGGCAACCTATTAAAAAGGTTTTTTAAAAAATTACGATAAATACTATAAAACTCTGTTAGCCCGTTGAGTAAAGAGTGATTTTACAATATGTGGAATCTCTTCAGGACCTTTTGCAATATGAACACCTGCTTTAACCAGAGCATTATACTTAGAGTTAAAGCTGCCTTCCTCTTTTGCAATGATGGCACTGCCATGGCCCATTTTTTTGCCAGCAGGCGCTGTTTGTCCTGCTATCAGCGCAACAACAGGTTTTGTCATGACAGGTATATATTTTGCAGCAAGCTCTTCACTAATACCACCTATCTGACACACCATCACTATAACCTTAGTATCTTCATCCCTTTCAAATAACTGTAAGACATTCTGGAAACGCATACCGCTAACAGCTTCTCCACCCAGATCAATATAAGCACTTTGACCGATACCGCTCCTTGTTAACTGATAAACAACCTCATAAGATAAGGTATCACTCTTACCTGCAACAGCAACATTTCCTTTAGTAAAAATAGCGTCCGGCATAACACCAAACTTCTGTTCACCAACAATTATCAATCCAGCACTGCCGGCCCCCAGCACCCTGACACCCGATTTTTCTGCCAGAGAAATAATCTTAACCATATCCTGCAGCGGAACTTGTTCTGTAACAATGACAACCCATTTTATACCTGCCATTATTGTTTCTACTGCATCCCTGAGTACATGTCCGGGATCAGAAAATATTATTGCCAGATCGACACCTGTAAATTCCCTTGCTTCTTTCAAATCCCCAAAAGTATTTATACCTGCAACTTTATGCTTTTCTTCACCAGGATTAACACCAGCAACAATCCTGGAACCATAAGCTTTCATTTGTTTACAATAGTCAACAACCTTTTCTGTCAAATTATAAACCAGTATTTTTTGATTTTTTACAATAATAGACATTATTCAACCAACCTGACTATTTCTACAATTTTACTAACAGCATCTTTTATTGAACTGGAATAAATTAAATTCGAATTTTTAAATATATTGCCTGGATCTTTATTATTATTACCGTCAATCCTCACCACAACTGGAATTTTAACCTTATTGGCAGAGCAGGCTGCGATTATACTTTTAGCAACATCAATACATTGTCCACAACAAAAAATATTAATGACAATACCTTTAACACCAGAGTCCATTAAAATCAAATCTACAGCATCACTTATAGAGTCTGTACTAAAGTCACTTGTTATATTCAGGAAGTTAGCAGGCTTTCCTCCAGCCCTTGCTACTTCATCCATTGTTTCCATAACCAGGCCAGCACCATTTCCAAAAACCCCTATATCGCCTTTGAGTCTTACATAAGAAAAACCATTTTTAGCTGCTTTTAATTCAATAGCCCCTTTATCTTCTTCATCTTCCAGACGCGTCATTCTTTCCTGCCTGAATAAAGCATTATCATCTATTTTCATCTTTGCATCAAGAACAACAAATTCACCATTAATATCTAAAGCCATAGGACTTATTTCTAATAACTCTGCATCAAATTTAATAAAAATCTTATAAAGCTTCAAAATAAATTCCTGGATCTTTTTTCGGTGTTCAGGTTCAATTCCAGCGTCTATAAATATTTTCTTGAGCATTTCTTTTGTAATACCATGTTCCGGTTTAATAAGAAACTTAAGGATAGAGTTTGTTGGATAGATTTTATCTGCACTAACATCTTCATCTGAAACAGAAAATAGTAAAATATTTTTTCTAATTCTTCTATCTAATACAAAACCAAAATAAAACTCCTTCTTAGATTCAATATACTCTTCTACAAGTATCTTTTTATTTATAGTATCGCCCAGGTTAGCACCAATAAGTTCTGTTGACATTTCTTTTGCTGAATCAGGATCTCCAGCAAATTTAATACCACCAATATTCATTTTACCTTTAACAAACACCTGTGCTTTTAATGCTACAGGCCCGCCTATTCTTGCAGCGAGATCATAAACTTCTTCTTTAGATACAGCAACTCTGCCTGCTGGAACTTTAAATCCATTCACCTTAAGTATTTGTTTAACCTGATACTCTGCTATTTTCATGGCGCAACCAGTATATGTTGAAATAAGATATTTTTCAAAGGTCTGCATAACTAATGGCAGGGCAATCGCATCTAAATTCCAATGACCCTAGCTAGGTAGTCGCTATTTTTGGAAGCATTAAGACGTTTGAGCCGAATGCTTTTTTTTGCAAGAGAGGATTCTTGTTTTAGTAAATTAATAGCAGTTTTCCTCAGGAGG
>JAAEMD010000548.1 GCA_024225875.1 bacterium | reverse complement strand
CATGGAAAATATTAAGCTGCTCATTATCTGGGTTTGTATCTGATTTTATTGAGTAATTGAAAATAATATTACTATATATGCTTTCATTGAAATTATCTTTAATTATTGGTTCACATTTTTCTTTAAACCATTCTTTAGAAAACATATTAGGAACTTCAATATTTAAAATATTGTGTTCAAAAGATAATGGTTTTGAAGAAGACATAAACGTATTATATCCTGGTCCCGATAGTTTATCTTTTAAGCAGTTATTAATTAAATTCCAGATATTTTCCATAGTTTATTAACAAGTTATCCACAATCAATAATTAGTGTTAAAAAAATACATTGTTTTGTATAAAAATCTTAAAACAATCTCAAATACTGTATAAATTTTTTTTTATATATAGTATTAACATCAAAAAGAAAAAAAAATATTAACAAGTTATCCACATATTAAGTTAACAAAGATATACTCAAAGTAAGAATAGACACTATAACAGTTTAAAGTTTATTAATCAATGAAATAATATATGGTTTTTAATATACAAATTAATTATTGTTCATTAATAAAGTAAACTGGTTTTTGACATAGTACAAATATGCTTGGCGCCAGATTTAGAAAAGAGAATACTGATTGAAAAACATAGTCTATATAATTTAAAAAAAATGCAGGAAATAGTTTCTTTAAAAAAGGATTCCTGAAAAAAGAAGTGTTTATTGAGGACTTTACAGTAAATCCGGAATTAATGCAGTTTTTTATTATCTGCCCAGGATGATAGTTAATAAAAGTTTTACTTAAATAATATGGTTTATGGTCAAAAGGATTAAAATTACTTCTTCCTGAAAAATACCGGATAATATTTAAGATATGTCGTTTGTTTGGAATCTCGAAAATGAAATATCCACCAGGTTTTAAAACTCGATAAATTTCCTGGAAAAAAACTTCAATGCTGACAATATGATGAATAAGTCTGACAGCAATAACCAGGTCCATTTGAGTACTCAATATCGGTATATTGTAAACATTAGCATTCAAAAAAAACACATTATTTTTACTGTGACTAAATCTGCTGGATATTTCGTTTTTTGCTTCTGACAGCATATTAAATGCATAATCGAGCAGAAAAAATTTTTTTCCGAACCTGGAGTAAGTATTAAATAGTCTGCCAAATCCACAGCCGGCATCCATTACATTAGAGGTGGGAACTTTAATTTTTTTTAAAAGTTTTTTTAATGTACGGTTATCGCATATATTTTCATTAATACGGGAATTATTCCAAAAATGTTTTTTATAGTCATATTCTGAATAATCGCAAACAGATATTTCATCAATATAGTCATCCAGCATTATATATATTTTAGTAAAAGCTTAATACCCTGCTCTAAAGTAAGATCATCATTTAATTTATCCCTGACATTAGATAATGCCCGTTTTATTTCATCATTTTTATAACCAAGGGTTTTTAGAGCCATTGTAAGATCAGATTCGATGGAACTTAGTTTTCTTTGCTGTGTTGTAAAAGCAGTATTAGTATTCGTGGTCTGTAGATTATTTGTATCGTATATTTTAGGTATTTTATCTTTTAACTCTATAATGATTCTCTCAGCAGTCTTTTTTCCTATGCCTGGTATACTGTTGAGAACTACTGAATCTCCTTGAATAATAGCTGATACAATGTTCTCAGGACTGATTGCTGAAAAAAACTTTACAGCTAATTTAGGGCCTATTCCGGAAACAGAAGTTAAAAGAACAAACAAACCTCTGTCCTGTACAGATGAAAAACCAAAAAGCAGTTGCTGATCTTCTCTGATGTAGTGGTATGTAAATATTTTTATTTCTTCTCCAGCTGGAGGCAGGGTTGCAGTAAAAGTCTGAGGAACATATATTTGATAACCTATGCCTGAAACATTGATTATAATAAAATCCTCATATAAACCTTCTAAAATACCAGATATACAATAAATCATAATAGCGATTTTAACTTATGAGAGTGACTATGACAAATGGCTATAGCCAGTGCATCTGCGGCATCATCAGGTTTTGGCGTTTTTTCAATATCAAGAAGTTTTTTTACCATGTATTGAACTTGATGTTTTTGAGCATGCCCATATCCGGAAACAGCGCTTTTTACCTGTAATGGCGTATATGAAAAAACATCTATATTATGCTGTTCGGCAGTTAGTAACAGAACCCCTCTTGCCTGACCGACTATCATAGCAGTTTTTGCATTCATATTAAAAAAAATGTCTTCAACAGCAATATTTACCGGAGAATAATTTACAATCAGCTCTGAAAGTTTTTCTGATATAATTTTTAATCTTTTGGAAAGTTGTAAAGAGGGAGAAGTTATAATCGTTCCATGTTTAATAAACTTTAACTTAAATCCGGACTGTTCTATTATACCGTAGCCGGTTGTAGCAATACCGGGATCAAGTCCAAGAATTATCATTGCTGTTCCAGGGTTTTTCTTAGTCTTTTCAGGGCTTTGGTAATTATTCTGGAAATATGCATTTGTGATAAATTCATCTGTCTGGCAATTTCTATTTGTGATAACCCTCCATAAAATCTTAAATGAATAATTTTCTTTTCTCTTTGATCTAACTTTTGTAAAGCTTCTTTCAAAGAGAAAAAATTAAAAAAATCATCTTCTTTATATACAGCCCCAATATTATCAATTAGAGCCTGAGAATCGCTGTTGAAGCGCCCACCTCCTGTGTTATACACAGGGGTATTTAACGATATAACAGATGTTTTTTGTTTTGCTTCCAGAGCTTCTAATACACGCTCTTCAGTTACACCCAGTAATTCGGCAATTTCAGGAACAGACAGCTGTTTATTTTCTGCTTGAGCCTCCATAATATGTTTTTTAATTTTTGAATACAGCTCCTGTAATCTTCTGGGAATCTTTAGAATGTTACGCTTATCTCTAAAGTAGTGTTTTATTTCTCCTATGATATTGGGAGTGGCAAAAGTAGTAAAATCGATATCTTTTTTAGGGTCAAACCGCTCCAGGGCTCTTAACAGACCAATGATACCAACCTGAGTTAAATCATCGATATCATTTTTATCAAAAGATAGTTTTCGAGCAATATATTTTACTAAAGGGGTATAGGAGCAAACTATTGTATCTTTAAGTTCGATTTTTTTACTTTTGCAGTATTCTATAACTAAGGAGTCTTTTCTGAAATGCAAACAATACCCTTTCTCAAAATACTATTATAAAAAATAAATATCTAAAAACATAGTAAAAAAGAATCTTAGAAATAATTTTTGAGTGGAATAGAATAATAACATAGATATTGATATAATTTCAAACGTGAGATATAGCTATAATTCAAAAAATATTAATCCAGGTGATACGTTCATATGTCTTCCAGGCGGTTCAACATATATAGAGGAAGCCTTAAGAAAAGGCGCTGTCGAAGTATTAAAGATGAATCGTATACAGATGGCAGAGCTGGCCAATAAGTTTTTTCATTATCCATCAAAGTCTTTGAAGGTAATAGGAGTTACCGGAACCAATGGTAAAACGACTACAACTAATCTTATTGCCAGAGGATTACAGGAAGCTGGATATAAGCCTTATGTATCAGGAACGCTAAATTCTGAGTTAACAACCCCTGAATCCCTGGATATACAGGAATTGATGGCAGAACATCTGAAAAACGGAGGAACACATTTTATTATGGAAGTTTCTTCACATGGAATAGATCAGGGCAGAATAGCCGGGATTGATTTTGATATAAAAATACTTACAAATATTACTCAGGATCATTTGGATTATCATAAAACATTCGAAAATTATAAAAAAACAAAACTAAGTTTTATGCAGGAAAATGATAAATCAATAAAAATATATCCGGAACAATATAAAAAAATTAATATATTCTTTGAATCGCCCTTAATAGGAAGATTTAATTATGAAAATATGCAGGCCGCAGTTCTGGCACTTCAATCTTGTGGCATAAGTGATGATTTAATAAAAACAGCATTACAAAAAGCCAGGCCACCGGCCGGCAGGTTTGAAAATATAAATACCGGTCAGTCGTTTATGGTTATTATAGATTATGCACATACACCGGATGGGTTAAAAAACATTTTAATGGAATCAAAACATTTAGCAGACAATAGAAAGGGTAGACTTTTAACAGTTTTTGGCTGTGGAGGTGACAGAGACAGGGGCAAAAGACCAAAAATGGGAAAAATAGCCAGTGAGTACTCAGCATACTTTATCATTACTCAAGATAATCCAAGGACTGAAGATCCTGAACAGATTAATAATGATATTATACAGGGAATAGATTTAGAAACCTGTAATTATGAAATTATTTTAGACAGGAGAGAGGCTATTAAAAGCGCTATTGCAAAAGCAGAGGCAAAAGATGTTGTCGTTATTGCAGGCAAAGGACATGAACAATATCAAATACTGGCTTCCCGGAAAATACATTTTGATGACAAAGAAGAAGCTGTTAAGGCTATAGAAATCAAAGAGTCCTTAAATAATAATAAAGTAAAATGAAGATATCCATAGATACAAGAACCATAGAGTCTGGCGATGTTTTTATTCCTGTTAAAGGAAAAAACTATGATGGTCATGATTATATGGAAGAAGCTGTCAGAAAAGGCGCTACTGTACTGGATGTTGATTTAGCAGATTATGCCAGAAAATATAGAAAAAAATTAAAGGCCTCTGTTATTGCTGTTACTGGATCAGCAGGAAAAACAACAATAAAAGATTTAATTTATACTGTATTGAAAAGAAAATTTAATGTAATCAAAACACTGGAAAATAAAAATAACGAGGTAGGTGTTCCTCTGACCATTTTATCGGCAGACTATAATACAGATATTATTATTATAGAAATGGGTATGAGAAACAAAGGAGATATAGACTATTTAACTAAAATAGTGAGGCCGACACATGTAATAATTACCTGTATAGGGAAATCACATATTGAACGACTTAAAACGGAAAAAAATATAGCTTACGCAAAATCAGAAGTATTTGCCAGACCACTGGCCTGGGAAAATAAGGATAGATACGCCATTATCAACTATTCAACACCGTACTATCAACTACTGTATAATAAAGCAGTCAAAAAGGGTTACAGGGTTTTACCTTATGATGGAGAAGATAAAATAGATCAAAATATTAATTTATGTTATTTAACAGGTAAGCATTTTGGCTTAAAAGAAGAAGAAATCAAAGAAAGTCTGGCTGAATATCAGTCATCAAGTCATAGATTAAAAAGAGTAATAATCAAAGACATCACTGTTGTTGACGATACATATAATGCAAACCCGGATGGTGTAATATATGCTTTACAATATTTACGAAGACTTGAGGGTAGAAAAATATTCGTTATTGCAGATATGTTAGAGTTGGGTGAGTTTTCCAGGCAGGAACATATTAAAATAGAAGGTTATGCTGTAGATACCGGTGTTTCAATAATCTTTACCTATGGACGGGAATCAGCTAATATCAAATCGCAAAAAATCTCAGTTTATAATTTTAGCTGTAAAAAAATATTACATAAAAGGTTATTAGCCGAGCTTAAAACAGGAGATACTGTCCTGATTAAAGGGTCGCGCAGCATGAAAATGGAAGATACAGTGGAATTTCTTACTAAAAATTATGATTAAATATTTAATATTTACTGCCATATCTCTGGCTGTTTACTTAATAATTATACCTCTTTTGAAAAGGCTGAAAGGATACCAGGTCATTTATGCCTTAACGCCTCCAGCTCATCAAAAAAAAAAGAAAACCCTTTCTTTTGGTGGCTCAGGCATTTTAATCAGCACTTTTACAGGGTTGTTAATATTTAATAATTTTTCTCCAAAGATATGGTGGTCTTTTTTACTGTGTGTTTCATTTGCTGTTATCGGATTTATTGATGATGTCATGGCTTTTCGCAATCAGGATAACGAGGGTTTAAAGCCGTATTACAAGTTTTTGCTTCAAAGTATTGTTGCTGTTATTTTTATAAGCTACTTTGATTTTACATTTTCAAAACTTGTATTATGGCAATATATATTTTACTGGTTTGTAATAGTGGGAGCTTCTAATGCTACTAATCTGTCCGATGGTCTTGATGGTCTGCTGGCAGGATTATCAATTATTACCTTTAGCGGTTTTTATTTATGGTTTGGTACCTTAAATTTTATACTGGAGCAAAAACTTTCTATAATATTCATTATTTCTATAGCTATATTTTTAATTTTTAATATGAAGCCGGCCAGGATATTTATGGGAGATACCGGCTCTCTTGCATTAGGTGCCATTTTTGCTGCACTATCGATCGTTGGAGAGAATCCTTTAGTATTAATACCATTAGGAGCAGTATATATAGTTGAAGCACTTTCTGTTATTATTCAGGTAAGTTATTTTAAAATAAGGAAAAAAAGGGTTTTTTTAATGGCGCCGATACATCATCATTTTGAACTTTTAGGATTATCTGAAAGAAAAACAGTCTTTTTATTCTGGTTAACGGGTACTGTTTTTTTACTTATTTTTCTGGTTATGAAACAGGTTATTCAGATATAATAAATTAAGAGAAAAAACAGTGAAAATAGCAATTCTTGGTAATGGTATAACAGCAAAGTCTGTTGAAAATAAACTCAAAGAAACTGGCTGTGAGAAATCGGATATAGAACAGGCAGATATTATTGTAGCAAGTCCAGGAATACCGCCTCAGGAATTCCCCAGTACAAACAAGGAAATTATTTCAGAAATAGAGCTGGCATACAGGCTGATAAAAGAAAAGAAACAAAAAACTAAAATCATAGCTGTTACTGGAACCAATGGAAAAACTACAGTAACATCCCTTATTGCTCACCTTTTGAAAATTCCATTTGCAGGAAATATAGGCATTCCATTTATAGATTTTACAGGCGAGCATACTCCGGAAATAATAGTACTGGAATTAAGCAGTTATCAGTTAGAGCTATGTACAACATTTAAACCAGATATCGCTATTTTTTTGAATGTGACACAGGATCATCTTAAAAGACATAAAACCATGGAAAACTATGCAGCTCAAAAAGCCAGAATATTTCAGAATCAACAGGAAAATGACCATCTTATTTATAATGAAGAGGATGCAATCATTAAATCAGTTATTAAAAATGCACGGGCACAAAAGCATCCGTTTTCCAGAACAAGCGAGGAAATAAAAAAAATACCTGATACCAGATTAAAAGGGATGCATAACAAGTTAAATATACTGGCAGCGTGGCATACTGCAAAAATCCTGGGGCAGAAGGAAGAGGATATTCTGGCAGGAATCAAGACCTTTTTACCTTTGGAGCATAGAATAGAAGAGGTGTTGACATATAAAAAACGTATTTTTTATAACGATTCCAAGGCAACTAATAATGAATCTACTATTGTTGCAGTTAATTCTTTCGATGAACCGGTAAATTTAATATTAGGGGGAGTTGATAAAGGTCTTAATATGGAGTCGTTTTTAAAGCACTTGATAGCTGAGGTTAAATCAATAACAGTATACGGAGAAATTGCACGGAGATTATATGCAGAGGCAAAGGCAATATCAGATAAATTTACATTAAAAAAAGTCACTAATCTGGAAGAAGCGCTTGACAATGCCTTTGATGTATCGGAAGAGTCAGAAATAATACTCTTTTCCCCTGCCTGCTCCAGCTTTGACCAGTTTGATAATTTTGAGCATAGAGGCCAGTTTTTTAAGTCTCTGGTTAAGAGAAAATATGGAAAATAATAAAGGACGAAATATACCTGCCCTTTTGCAACATATTTTCTTCAGGCAGAAAATAGATTACAGCTGTTTTTATGTAATGATCATACTGATAACTATTGGTATTATTATGATATTGTCTACCAGCTCTAATGTAGGATTTACTAATTTTTCGGATAGTTATTTTTTTATAAAAAAACATACATTTTTTTTATTACTGGGAATCATTTTTTTTATAGCCGGGGTTGCTATTCCTCATGAACATTATAAAAAGATAGCCCTGCCAGGCATTATATTTTCGATAGTACTGCTCACTTTAACATTAATACCTGGAATTGGTATAAAAGCAGGTGGCGCAAGGAGATGGTTAAATCTCGGTCTGGTTCGTATTCAGCCTGTAGAGATAGCTAAGTTTTTTATAATATTATTTTTGAGTACCTCAATAGTAAACAAAGGAAAATCAATAAGCAATTTTAAAAACGGACTTTTACCAATACTGGTATTATTATTTATCCCATTATTGTTGATACTTCAACAGCCGGATTTTGGGAACTCTGTTTTGATAATGAGTGTCAGCTGGATTTTACTGTTCACAGGTAAAGCTAATATATATCATATGTTTTCATTAAGCAGTGCGGCTTTAATATCTATAACCATCAGCATAATGTTAAATCCTTATCAATTAGATAGAATCATTGGTTTTTTATCTCCCTGGGAAGACCCTTTAGGAAAAAATTACCATATAATACAATCATTTATTGCAGTAGGTTCAGGAGGTATCTTTGGTTTAGGTCTGGGACAAAGTAAACTTAAATTCTTTTATCTGCCTTTGCAGTATTCTGATTTCATTTTTTCAATAATATGTGAAGAAGGAGGTTTTATATTAGCTCTGTTTGTAATATCACTTTACGGATACCTTTTATATAAAGGCACAAAAATCGCCTGTCAATCAGAGTCAGAGTTTTCTTTTTACCTTGGCTTTGGATTAACCCTGCTACTGGTATTGCAGGCTGTGGTAAATATTGGGGCAGTTATTGGATTTTTTCCGATAACAGGGATCCCTTTACCCTTTATTAGTTTTGGAGGAACCTCGCTTATTACGTCTATTTATTATATTGGTGTGCTTTTAAATATCTCTAAAAAAACAAAAAAATTAAGGGCTGATGCAAAACAGTAGTAAACACAGGAATAATAAATTAATAAATAAAAAACAGAACAAAACTATAGCTTTTGTTTGTGGCGGCACGGGCGGGCATTTTTATCCGGCTATTGCAGTAGCTCAGGAGTATGATGGACGATCTATTTTTTTCTGTTCTAAAAACAGATATGACTCTTCCATTGTTAAGAAGTATGGGTTTCCTGTTCATAATATAACAACAGCCAGAAAAAATCCTGTAAAAATAATAAAAGCATTTTTTGAAGCTGCCAGTGTGATTAAAAAGGAAAAAGTAGCAGTATTAATAAGTGCTGGAGGCTATGCAACAGTTCCTGTTGTTATAGCAGCATATTTTAAAAAAATACCAGTAATAATTCTGGAGCAGAATGTGATACCAGGCAAAGCGAATAGATACCTGCAGTATTTAGCCAGGAAAATATGTATATCTTTTCTTGAATCAGCACATTACTTTAATTCCCCTGGAGTATGCTTTACTAAAAATCCGATAAGAAAAAATTTCATATCGGATAAAATATCAGATTCTTTTGAGAAGTTGCAGTTAAATTCAAAAAGAACTGTTCTGGTTTTTGGAGGGAGTCTTGGTTCAGACAGAATAAATCAGATTTTTGAAAAAAATTATAAGTATTTTATGGATAATGATATTGATTTAATTCATATTTTAGGTCAAAGATATCACTCCAGAAAAAATATCAAAGAACCGATAAAGATCCTGGAACAACCAGTGAAAAAAACAAAAGTTATAATAATGGCATATTTTGAAAAGATGGATTTACTTTATGAAAAAGCAGATGTAGTGGTTGCCAGAGCTGGCGCTACGACTATATCAGAATTGATATATTTTAAAAAGCCGGCACTTCTTATACCATACCCCTATTCTATGAAAAATCATCAGTTGGAAAATGCCCTGCAGTTTAAAAAGCAGGGCTGTGGTTTTTATATGGAGGAAAAAGATATTACATTCGAAAAAATTATTGAAAATCTGGACGGGCTGTTGGTCTTAAACCCACCTGAAGAGCAGGATGAATATAATGCTAGAGAAATAATTATGCAGGAAATCAGAAAGGAACTTTAAAGAAATGAAAAAATATTATCAGGTAATTGATGCAAATATCAATCGAGTATCTGAGGGAATAAGGGTTATCGAGGAATATACCAGATTTATTGCAAAAGATAAAAAAATAACCGGAATACTGGCAGAGACAAGAAAAGCGATTAATAAAATGGAAGGTAACAGAGTTAATAACCTGAAGATACGTAACAGTGAAAAAGATGTCAGAACCAGAGAAGTTCCAGAGAAAAGAAAAAACTTAATGCAGCTGTTAACAGCTAATTTTAAACGAGTGGAAGAAGGGCTGCGAGTACTGGAAGAGTATACAGGAGACAATAAATTCAATGGCTATAGATATGATATGTATCAAATTGAAAAAGAGGTTATACTCAATCTCAAAAAGAAAAACACAGGCACTGGTGTATATTTAATTTCAGATGATGTGGAAATAATTAAAAAAGGACTTGATCGAGGGGTAGCTCTTGTACAGTTAAGAGATAAAAAAAATAAGAAATCAATAATATTGAAAAAGGCAGAGAAGATAAAAAAAATAACAGAGAAATATGGAGTTCCATTTATTGTTAATGACTATATTGATATTGCTTTATATGTTGATGCGGATGGATTTCATTCCGGGCAGGATGATATAAGCATAACTATTCAAAGGGATATAACAGGGCCGCATAAAATAATAGGCAGAACGACTCATAATTTAAAGCAGGGGCTAAAGGCCGAAGAAGAAGGGGCTGATTATATTAGTGTCGGACCATTGTGGAATACTCCATCAAAGCCGGGAAGAGAAGGTATAGGTTTCGAATACCTTGAGCAGGTAAGGTCAAAAATAAAAATACCTTATGTTGCAATAGGAGGTATAAATTTAGACCGAATTGATCAGGTAATGAAGTACAATCCGCCATTAATAGGTTTGATAAGAGCATATGAGTCAATTGAGCAGATTAATCAATATTTTAGCTAATAAATTGTATATGTGTTGTAAAACATGATATACTTTCACCTTGATCATTTTTGGACGCTGGATCAATAAAGATAAATAAAAAAGGGATAAATATGAGTGTATCGATAATAGTAGGGACTCAGTGGGGCGATGAGGGTAAAGGAAAGATAACGGATATGTTAGCTGATAAAGTCGACATTGTTGTTAGATTTCAGGGAGGTAATAATGCGGGGCACACAGTTGTTGTAGGAGACAGAACTTTTAAACTTCATCTAATACCCTCAGGTATTTTATATAATAAATGTGTATGTATAATTGCGAATGGAGTAGTAATAGATCCGGAAGTATTTTTTAAAGAGATATTGACCCTGGAAAAGGAAGGTATTTTAATAAGTCCTGAGAGGCTAAAAGTATCCAGTCTGGCACATGTAATATTACCTTATCACAGGATGCTGGATTCCAGCCAGGAAGCCAAAAGACATGAAGAAAAAATAGGTACAACCGGGCGCGGCATAGGACCTGCTTATACTGATAAGATATCAAGAGTAGGAATAAGAATACTTGATCTGATATCAAAGGAAAAAATAAGAAAAAAAATAAATAAAGTTAAAAGAATGAGGAACCTGACAATTACTGAGGAAGAAATTCAGGAAATTGTAGCCCAGTACAGTGAATATGGACAGAAAATAAAACCATATATTGAAGACACATCTTTATATATAAATAAAGCAATAAGTTCTGGTAAAAAAGTCATTATGGAAGGTGCTCAGGGCACTATGCTGGATGTAGATCATGGAACATATCCCTATGTAACATCTTCAAACCCGGTATCAGGATGTGCCTGTGTTGGGGCTGGAATCGGTCCTGGTAAAATAGAAAAAGTAATAGGTATTGCCAAGGCTTATGTCACTAGAGTTGGAGAAGGGCCTTTTACAACTGAATTACTCGGTAAATATGGCGACTATCTTGTTGAACGGGGAGCAGAATATGGTACTACAACAGGTAGAAAAAGGCGATGTGGATGGCTGGATATTGTAGTGCTTAAATATGCAATTCGTGTCAATGGAGTTACAGAAATCTGTTTAACCAAGCTGGATGTGCTGGATGGGCTGAAAGAAATAAAAATATGTACAAAATATAAAACAAAAGACGGTATTATTGAGGATTTTCCCTTAGATCTGGACGTATTTTCAAAAGCTGAGCCTGTATATGATACACTCGCTGGCTGGGAAGAAGATATTTCACAAATAACAGAATATGAAAAGTTACCGGAGAAAGCCAGAGATTACGTAAAAACAATTGAAAAAATGTGTGGAGTAAAAATAACTCTTATATCTGTTGGTTCAAAAAGAGATCAAACAATAAACTTATTAAGAAATTAGTCTCCAGTAGAATATAACTGTTTAACGTAGAAAGTTTATAAAAGATGTTTAAGGGCCTCTTTTTATTAGTGTTTTTATTATTACTAATCCTGATCTTATCAAACTTTCACCAGTATTTTTCCCGACTTCGTCGGTGTAACCGCTAAAAAACCACAAAATGAGCCCGAGGAACCAAAAAGCCAAAATGTAGTGCGTAGCAATAATTGGCCCTGGAAACAAGTGCAGAATTTTGATATAATAAATCTATG
>JAAEMD010000547.1 GCA_024225875.1 bacterium | reverse complement strand
TTGAAGAGCGTAGTGCGGGAAATCCGCACGCTACGTTCTGTGGGGGTTGGGACACTAAATTCAGTGTTCCCTTCTACCCGGTGGCTGGCTCGCCAGTTCCTTACTCTACCGAAAAACCCGCTATTATCAGGTAGAAAAAACAGTTACCACAGAAATTCACGATATGTAAAACACCCTAATTTTTTATCCTAACTTGATATTTCCCTACCTTTTACACTTGCATATATAAAATACATATCAGAAGCCTGTCTATTTTATACAGTAGTTTTTGTATTCAATTTAATAGGGTTAATTTATGCCGTGACAAATGTATTGAATACGTGTATATTCGATTTAGTTTAAATTTTTATCCATTGATGCTCCTAAAAATAAGGATAAACGGCAGAGCGTTGGATATGTCATATATTTTGTGTATTTCAAACATATGCTATAGTTTTTTTAATTACCCCCTAATTGTTTAAATATTATGGAACCAAAGAATTTCTTTATTGATCCTCAAAATATCGTCCACAAACACTATGAAGCTTTGAGAGAGTTTTTTGTGGAAGAACTTTCCGGTAAAGAAACCGCCAAAAAATTTGGCTATACTTTAAGTTCGTTCTATTCATTAACCAGAGATTTTAAACGGCAATTGAAAGAGGGCAATCTTGCTGATCAATTCTTTGTAACGAAACAGAAAGGACGGAAGCCTAAAGAGTCATCCAATGAACTCAGTAATTATATTCTTGATCTCAGAAAAAAGTATCTTTCCATTCCAGATATCAAGGCGATACTGGACGTCCAGAAGGAAAAAATATCTGAAAGTTACATCTACAACGTTATTAATAAAGATGGATTTGACCGGTTACCTAGAAGAGGTGAGTCTGTACGAAGGCAAGCAACATCGAAAGTCAAAATGGAGGCACCTAGGAGTTACATGCTTGATTTTGAGAAAGAGACGTTTGCAGGAAACAATAGTTTGGGAGTTTTGAATTTACTACCATACATTCGCCTTTATGGGATTGATCGATTAATAAAGACATCAATTTATCCCGAAACAAACACAATCAGTAAACTCTCATCAATATTGAGTTTTGTTGCACTTAAGTTGTCCAACGTAAAACGATACACTTATGATGATGCATGGTGCATGGACCGGGGACTTGGTTTGTTTGCAGGACTTAATGTTTTACCGAAAAGTGGGTGGTATACTTCCTATTCAGATCGAATCACGCAAGATATGAATCGAAAGTTCTTAAAGGGATTGCACCGTATTTTTACAAAAACAAATCTATTGTCCGATACTGCGAATATCGACTTTACGACAATACCCTACTGGGGAGAAGATTCCCATTTGGAAAACAATTGGTCCGGCAAGCGGAACAAAGCGATGGCAAGTATGTTGGCGGTTCTTGCTCAAGATCCGGATTCGGGAATTATCACTTATGGGGATACAACGGTTCGGCATCATCAAAGTTCGGAAACAGTTCTTGAATTTCTCGACTTCTACCAAACACCAAAAGATAATAACTTGAAATACCTTGTTTTCGATAGTAAATTTACAACCTATCAAAATCTTTCAAAACTCGACAACAAAGTAAAGTTTTTAACAATCAGAAGGCGAGGGAAAAAGATCGTCGAGGAGTTACATAATAAACCAACTTCGCATTGGAAAAAGATTCGAGTTCCAACAGGTAACGATAGAAGTCGAAATTTAAAAGTGATTGATGAGATTATCTTTTTAAATGATTACGGCAAAGAGATTCGACAAATTGCAATCACCGGGCATGGTAAAATCAAACCAGCACTATTGATCACAAATGATTTTGATAAACCTTGTGCTGAAATTATCCGCAAATATACCAGAAGATGGCTGGTGGAAAAAAGTATATCTGAACAGATTGAATTCTTTCATCTCAACAAAGTGTCATCGTCAATGGTGATAAAGGTAGATTTTGACTTAACAATGTCGATATTAGCTCATAACCTCATCAGGTTATATGCTCTGGATTTGCCAGGATATTCTCATGTTGCCGACTACACTTTTTATAACAAATTCCTTTCAATGTCGGGTATGATTGACGTTACAGAGAAAAAAGTGATTGTAATGCTAAAAAAGAAACGCAATTTACCCGCTATATTATCAGCGATGGTACAATTTAAAAAAATGAAGTTGGGATTTCTAGGAAAAAGAAAACTTATTTTCGAGGGAGCTACATTTTCGTAACAAAATGATGGAGCTATATTTTAGGGGTCTTATCCGAACCGTGAAAATCTGTGCTCAATTGTTTTGTTGTAATTTTAGACTGTAATATTATCAAAGACTCTTTCAGTACACTACTCAAATTTGTTTTTTCAATTTCTAATCTAACTTTGTTTTCATCCAGGCTTCTCATGTCCCTTACTGAATCAATGATATCTTTTCCGTTTCGAAGGGCGATGTACATATAATTCTTGTATTTTGAAAATAG
>JAAEMD010000546.1 GCA_024225875.1 bacterium | reverse complement strand
GGGGTCACCCATTAAAGGTTAAGTCAAGCTTAAAAACACCTCTCCTATCAAAAAATACACTTTTTTGTTTGACTACCATCCAGAATCACCAAATACTTTGTTTCGCATCTGTTATTTCTTTTTGTTGGCTTGGTAATAATTCACACCAGTCACCCATCAGGTTCCAGATTTTTACAAAAAGAACTGTAAAAACCCCCGCCACATATATGTGGCCCAGAAAATCATCAGTTCTGCATTGTGTCCAAATGGATAATTACAAATCTTATGGTTGTTAACCAACCCCGTCATAGGTTCACAATACAGGCGAATTAATATTTGATAATTCTTATTTGTTATGGGAACAGAGGATTCCAATCAAGTCTAATGAATTATAATCAACCCCTAATACCGGTTATCTACTGTTCCCAAGTTTTATTAAAACTGAAACAAAGCTACTAATTCAAATCTAATGATTATTATGAATTTGAGATACCATTAGCAGAAATAATCATTCGCGAGAATGGGCCCTTAATCAGCTCGTCGGAGCGCATGATTATTTTTCTGCGGTTTATAATAGTTCACTTTGTTCCATAATTATTATCTAAACAGGTACTCTGGTTTATAATCCACCTGATCACGCATCACATAATAGGAAGCTCTCGCAAGTTTATTGCTCAATGCTTTTATAGCAACAATCCCGTTTCTCTTTGCTTTTTTCCGTTGATAAAACTTCTGTGCATGAGGACAATGTCTGATTGCAAAGTTTGCAGCTTCCACATAGGCCCATGAGAGAAATTTATTCCCATTCTTCCTATTGTTTTCTCCCTTTTTTTTATTGTTAGAGATTCTTTCACTTCGTACACATCGGCAATAGGAGGAGTAACAACCAACTTTTTTAAATCTTCTAATATCACCAACTTCGAGCATAATTGTTAGCCCTAAAATTTTTCCAATTCCAGGAAACGTATTGAGTTTAATAAACTCAGGAGAGAGTTCAGCCATTTCAAGGATCTTATTTTCAATGTCACGTATTGTAGTTTTAAGACATTCAATTACTTTCAAATTTTGTTTAGCTGTAAAAGCAAGGTATTCATCTGCCAGGATATTCTCTATATCATCTTCTTTCATTTTCTTGATCTCATTGCCACGCATTTTTATACCGAGATTTCTTGTAATCATGCTTTGTAAACTAAGTATCTGAGTTGTTCTTTGTTTAACAAACATAATCCTTCTTCTAAGCAGATCTCTCACTGGTCTTTTGCTTTTCGGATATATATATCCCTCTGGAAGTATTCCTAAGCGTAACATATGGGCTAACCAAAAAGAGTCCCATTTATCATCTGTGTGCTTAAGTCCACTGTATTGTTGAATAGCTGCTGGATTTGCCAGATGTGTTTTAAACCCTGCTTCATTCAGACCATCTACAAGCCAGTACCAATTGAATGTAGATTCAATAACTATGCCTGATAAAGATTTTTTGTATTGTTCAAAAACTTTGATTATTAAACCTAAATCATTGGTTAATCGTTTTTCAAAGAGCCTGTTATCTTTTTCATCAATAACTACTATGTAACTATTACTTGAATGAAGATCTATTCCAGCGTATGTTTTCATTATGGCACCTCCGAATTAATTAATAATAATTTGCTACCCATAGTTGTACTATGGTTGGAGGTGTCATTACAATTTAATCCCTATAGTATTTCTACAGCTACCTTTATATGTATATCAAGTCTGCTAATGATCTTTGAAAAAGCCTTAAGCAGATTTTGACCTCATATTTGATCAGTGCACAAACTTGTTCACATTGCCCTGAATCCGTTCTATCCTTTTTGCTCGTTTTCTTTCCCATGCATCAACAGGATCTGCTTTG
>JAAEMD010000545.1 GCA_024225875.1 bacterium | reverse complement strand
CTCATATAACCCTTTTATTCTAAATGTTTTTCCTCTTAAAACGGGTAATTAGTATAAACCTGTAAAAATTAATTTTCAATTATGAAAAAGAATATTTAAATAATTTTTAACTAACACAACCAGCGTAGCTTAGTGGTTATTGATAAATGTGATATTTTATCTAAAAATCAAATCCTACTCCTTTTTCTAGCTCTCTTGATTTACTTCTACCTGAAACAACGATATCTCTAAATGGATCTGTAACTTTTATTGAATTGTTTTTAGCTAATTCTTGCCTAATTTTATCAGTATTTTTACTTTCTTTTATTAAATGAAGGAGCTTCCCTTTAATATATTTAGCTGATGCTTTAATAATGTTCCAGATCTTTTTCCTGGGTATAAGATCTTCCTTATTGGTTATTTTTAATTTTTTCATCTCTAATAGCTTGTCTATTTTTGCCGCCCTCGCAGAATTTGAACGAGATCTGATATCAGAAAGAACCAAAGCTGGCCTCGCAGCTGCACGGGCTAGAGGACGCAAAGGAGGACGCAAGTGCGCCTTGACCAAAGCTCAAGTGATGTTACTCCAAGCTTCAGTAGGCAAACCTGAAACTAACATACAAGAACTGGCAAATGAACTTGGCGTTTCAAGGGCAACCATATATAGATATGTTTCCCCGGAAGGTGAACTTAGAGAACCTGCGAAAAAAATCCTTAACATATAAAAAGGAGAGTATTGTTAATCTGCTTTTGTGTTTATTCGTAAATTTATTTAGAAGATTTCAGGCGCATTTTCTATCAGGTATTCATATGCAGCTGACTCGAAAGATCTTTCCCAACCAAGGTAAAGGCGCTATTCTATCCTTGAACTAACCCGTCAAATGGTGGCAGCCATACGTATATGTTGTCTGATCGTCATCAGCTCCTCTCTGAATCACACAATTCTCCACCATGCAAAAGTTGGTCAATTAAAAACTTATTTGGTGCTTGTTTCAGCGCATCTTAGATCAAGCAAAAACCTGGCTCTTACTTTATATTCTGGAACACTAAACCATTTATCGATGCCATCTTCTAAAAAAATAATACGTTCTTCTAAAGTTTGAATTCCTATCTTTATTAATTCATAAAATAGAAAATGGCCGTATCTCACAAGCTTATCAGTTTCAGCAACTATAATTGCATTTTTACTTTTTTTATATTCTTTTGGGTTATCATGAACAGAAACAATATGACATATCTCATCGATTAATTTCGAATCATAATTGATGTTTTTTAATATTTTCTTTGCTATTGATGCACCTTTTACTTGATGGATTATTTTACCAGGATTATCATTCTTTACATTTCCATAACTCATATTTAATATTTTTTTAGGAACTTTAGACCAACCGCAATCATGAAATATCATTGCCGGTATTAGTATATTGCAATTTAATTTTTTATTTTTTTCTAATTTTAAAAATTGGATAAGTTCATATAAAGCTTCTTCTGTATGAACTAAATCGAATGATCGCCCAGAAATAAGAAATGGCTTGGCTCGTTCCATTAGTTTAAGAAAAATGGGAGTCTTTATCTCTTCTAAAATATTCTCAAAAGTTTGCATACTTCTCCTAATTACAGGCTACCTTATTAAAACTCTTATCTTAAATGGGAGCAATATATAAATATCACCAGAAATGCTGCAAAATAGCTTCTCAGAACGATAAAGGTAAAAAAGAGCCCGGCAAACAATCTACCGGGCTACAAAGAACGTGACACACCTATTTTAGGTGTCAAAAGCAACTTTTTTAGTTCAAGTTTTATTTATAGCTGCTGTGGGCTAACTGCACATAGGCTAATATGGTCTCTTACAAAGTTTTTAAAAACTAGCTCTATTGCATCGCCT
>JAAEMD010000544.1 GCA_024225875.1 bacterium | reverse complement strand
TACTCCAAAATAGTCAAGGCTGTTTTGGAGTGCAGGTCAAAACAGCCATTTCAAAACATTAGGGAAAATCCACGAAGATGTATAACCGTAGAACGTCTACAGAATTACGAGAATATTATCCCTGCAGAAAAGAGTAAGCTATAAATCAAAGATAATTTTGCTGTTTTTGCCAGAGCCTCATTTAAAACAGGCCCGGTTTCATTAAGAACTGTTTTTGTGACAGAATATGCCATGGGCAGCGTAATTACTGGAAGTAAAATTACTGGAGAACACTGTCCGGAAATCCATAAGCAAAACAGTATAATATATGAAAAAGTGAGAAGTAATAAATACTCAAGTCTGGAACCTTTTTTACCAATCATAACAGCAAGGGTTTTTTTACCTGCTTTTTTATCAGTTTCAATATCCCTGAGATTATTTATAACAATAATTGCTGTAATTAAAAAACCTACGGGAAGTGAAGATATAAAAACAAAAGAGGTTAAAGTAAGAGCCTGAACGTAATATGTTCCCATAACAGCAATGAGGCCAAAGAAAATAAAAACGAAAATATCTCCAAGCCCGTTTGAAGCCAGTGGGAAAGGTCCTCCACTATATGAGAGTGCTGAAATAATGGAAGCAACACCGATTACAAGAATAGGCCACCCTCCGATATAGATTAAATATATTCCAACAATTAAAGCTAAAATTATGGAAAGAATCATTCCCATTTTAACCTGAGCTGGCTTTATTAATCCGGCAGAAGTGACCCTGACAGGTCCAAGTCTCTCCTTTGTATCAACTCCTGATTTTGAGTCAAAATAGTCATTTGCAAGATTCACAGCGATCTGAAGAAGCAGTGCTCCCAAAAGTGCTGCAAAGGCAGGGAAAAAGTTAAAGCTGTTATCTGTAACCGCAACAGCAGTACCCACTGCAACCGGAGCGAGAGCAGCCGGTAATGTTTTGGGTCGAAGAGCCATTATCCAGGCCTGGAATTTTGTTATATCTTTAAAGTCGTTCATTTTAACAGCGCCTCCGGCGGTAAACTTTTAAAAAAGTTTAATCAAAACTGTTGCATGGCGCTCCGCGCATAAAGACATACAACTTGTTTATAAAAAATTCTAATTTGTCGATTCATCTATCCATGTAAAATATTTATTAAATCCATCCGTAATATCAGTTTTAAT
>JAAEMD010000543.1 GCA_024225875.1 bacterium | reverse complement strand
TTATATTAGTAAAATTAAAAACAAATAATATAATATGAAAAAAATCTTTACAATGCTTCTAGCATTGTCTTTACTGAATTTAAACTACTCTTGTTCTGATGATGAAACTGTTTTACAAACTAATTCTTCTAATGGTATTGTTAATTTTAAAAAGACTATTGTTTCCTCTAATAGTGTAGGTAATAGTTCAAGGAGAGCAGATGGGAGCTATGTTGGTAATAATGATATGATATATAAAATATCTAATATTACAACTCAAAACGATGAATATAATGATATAGTTAGGGATTTGATTTATGAAGTTAATACAGATTTAATGGAAGTTAAAATAATAAATAAAAATAATAATAAAGGTTATTTAAAGTGTGATCTTATTTTAAACTCTCAAGGTCTTTATGATATGGTTATAGTAGATAGAGTTTATAATGAAAACATAAACAACAATAGATCAGCAAGAAGTTTTTATGATGATGATAATACTACTGAAGAAGGTGAAAACCATAACACTATAGATGATGGTGGAAATGGAGGAGGATACTGGGAAGTACCTGGTTGGTTATGTGCTGTTGGTTGTGGAGCTTCAGCATTTGCTATGTCTTTAGCTGATGGACCAGCTCCTGTAGCTGATGCTATAGCTATAGGTTATGCAATTCAGTGTGGAAGTGAATGTTAAATATTAAAAATATTTCATGGAAGATAAATTGATATTATTAATTGTAGTTTTTTCCTTTCTTTTAGTAGCTACTTATAAATTCAGGAAAAACAATTCTTTTATTAAATCTATAGGGTTTCAAACTTTTATCTTATTGATATTAGTTGGGACTTTATTTTTAAAGATATATACGTTTACTGATTCTTTTGGTAGTTATAGCCAAATATTTTTAGTAATACTTTCAATATTGATGACTTTACCAAGATATATACAAAAGATTAAAACCAAAATCATCAAAAAAAATAAAACAACTTCCTAGCGAAGTAAAATCTGTTCCCCCTTGAGGGGGCGGAGGGGGAGTGATTGGGATAGATCATTCCCCTTTTTTATTTTGATTAATTTGATCTAATAGATTAGTTTGATTAGGGTCCCCGTAAGGATTATACCCTTTATCATCGAACAAGGTTTTATCTGAGGTATAATTCATTTTGTTTTCTACAGTCTCGGGCATTTTTTGTATTTGTTTTTTGGTTTGTTGACTCATCATAGCTTTAGGTTCTACTGGTTCATCTTTAGCCACTACGTATTCTGTGTACTTAGCAAATCGTTCGCCCTTGCATATAATAGTTGGGTTTAACCAATATATGTGACTAACTGAATGAGGAGCTATAATATCTCTTTTAATTAATTCTTTCAACCCCCTTAAGGCAGGGTCTTTAGTCTTCCATCCTATTTTTTTATAATGTTGAGTATAGTCGAAAATCGCTTTATTATCATAATCCATTACCTTAGTAAGATATAAAAAAACGTTTTGAGCGGTTTTAGTTAACTCATACAAAACTCCTATTTCAGAAGCATAAAGTTTAGCAAACTGACTTTTATCTACGTATTTCCTTCTTCCTATTAATACGCTATCTTCTACAATTTCACCTGTTTCAGTATCTACGATAGATTGCCCTTTTGCTATAATCGAATTAGCTCTAGGCTGTAAATACATTTTATCTTTTAATTCGACCACAAAAGGATTGTTTTCATATTTCTTTAAGCTGCTAAAAGTGACTTTTTTTTCCATAAAAAATATTCAATTAGAATTATTGCAATAGCTAAATTAAATCATTTTTTTTAAATATAAAAATTCTAATTGAATATTTTTTACATCTATTTTGTATTCAATTAGAATTGTATCTGTATTCAATTAGCTGTAGTTTTGTATTCAGTTCATTTTGTTGTTTAACCTACACTAATAAATGGTTTCAGAAGATTTACTATGTTTTGGCATTCTACCTCTTTTATTATGGCAGTAAAATGGATTTAAAAATTACACTTAAAAAAAGCAGTAAAAATTTAGGGTTTCGCCAACCCTAAGACCCGCAGATTTTTTTACGCTAGGAAGATTTAATTTTCTTGATGCTTTTGGTAAAATTCGTAAAGTTGTCGATTTTCTTTCTCGAGAACACCTAAGCGTTTGTAGTCTTCACTGAACTTCCATAAAACAGCTCCTAACATCAAAAACAATGCGCATATTAAACCGAAAATCCAATTTGGAACTCTGCTATGTCTGACTTTGTAAAAGTCGCTTAAATCACTTAAAAACGATTTTTGACTTTTTAACTGTCTTTCTTCTAATTCCAGTTGTTTTTCAAAAAGTCGATTTAAACCCAAAAAATGCGATTCTATTTCCTCTTTAGCGTGGTTTATAATCCTATAAAATTCTCTATAATCCACTTTAGGTGCTTCAAATTCAACGTTTTCAAGTTGCCCTATGTTTTTTTCTAGTTCATTTAGTTTTCGAACTAATACACTTGCGATATCTTCGATATTTCTTCTTTTTTGTGCCATTTTTTTAAGATTTATAGGCTAGGAGAGTAGCCTTTTGATTTTTTGATGGTAATTTCATTTGCTATTTCCCTTGATGCTTTAAAAACAGGTTTTAATTTTCCAAGAGTTAAGTTTTTACTAACGGAACTCGCTTTTAGATTCTCACCCTTAAATTCCAAACGATATCCTTGCATTTTTCCTTGCTTGTTAACACTCGGAAGTACTTTTACGCTATCTTTAGCCATTAACTGGGTATATTCTTCAAAAGATTGTGGTTTTTTGCTTAAAACCGCTTTAAAAACATTTCTGAGTTCTTTTTTTAGGGATTTAAGTTGTTCTTTTTTCATTCGTTCGATTTCTCTTGCTCGAATAAGCCCGTGAGATTGTGCGACTAAATCTGCTTGCATTTGAGCCTTTTTACCAATAAAACGGTCGTTGTAACAGTTCCCTTCAAGATTAACTCTATTAGCTACGATATGAAGGTGTTTGTGTGCTTTATCCTCATGAACAACAGCAACATACTGATGCTCACTTAAACCCATATTAGACATAAATTCTTGGGATATTTCACGTAACTTTTCATCGGATAAATTAGCACCATCGCTCGGCTCTGGAGAGAGTACAAAAGAGATTTCACGATTTTGAACTTTTGAACCCTTGTCGTAAACCAGTGAAAACTCCGATTTAATTTCTTTACCTGTATCGCCTATCACGTAGTTTTTATCCAGCACATACCCATCTTCTCGTTTAAGGGCGTAATCGATGGTTTTACCACCGTGTGAGATGCTTTTCGCTTTACCAATCATCCTTTAAATTTTTGTTCTAAAACGGATCGTATAAGTCGTGAAGTAGTAAGCATTTCTTCCCTAAAGGCTTTATGATCTTTACTCACTAAATTAGCACTCCTGGAGAAGTGATTGGCATAGGAGGTAAGCATTTTAAAAATAGAAATTTCCTCTTCCGATAGCCGGTAATTGAGCCGTTTACCAAGACTAGCATAGAGGATATAATCTGAGAGAGAAAGACCGGTATTCAAGGCTTTTTCTTTGAGGATTTCTTTGTCTAATGAGGAGATTCTAATCTCGAGGCGTTGGTCTTTTGGCATGGTGTTTTTTCCCTTTGAATTGACTTTTGCTTGTTTTCTTTACAACCGTAGGGCGGTAAAGCAAGTTTGTACGTACACGTACACATCTTGATTGTTTATAATGCACTAAAATAAGAAAATAATTTTTAAAATAATCAACCAAAACAACAAAAAACAGTCTATATTTGCCTTGGAGCAATGCCAGAGATGACAACTCCA
>JAAEMD010000542.1 GCA_024225875.1 bacterium | reverse complement strand
TAAATATTCTTTTTTCTACTAATATTTTACTTGAGGCACTCTTCTTTTACTCATGGATAGTTCATGTTTTGTTCGTTACTTATCCAAAACTGAGGTTATTTAAATCAAAGATTGATGGCATGCAGCTATCAAAAAGCCTCGATACTACCGGTTTTTTCATTTTTATCTGGATGGTTTTCGTATCAGAAAACCATTAACTATCACTTTTCAATAAGAAATAAAGGCCTGTCAGGCATAATGTTACCTGGAACTCTATACCGCCCATTGGATGCGATTTTGTAGCCATAAAAACCCATTGTCCCCAGTGAGCCTTGATGGCTCCGATCATAATTACTGCTATTGTTGCTCCGCTTATCCTGGATAGGAGCGCCCATTCTTTTTTTACACCGCCAGCGATTATAAAAACTCCTGCTAATATTTCAGCCAGAGCAAGAATATAGATAATTATGAGAGGTACTTTCATCATACTGGCCATGCCAGCAGCTGCAGGCAGTTTTGTTATCCCATGGTAAAGAAACACAGCCGCTAAATTAATTCTTAATAACCAGAGAGCATTTTTTCTTAAAATATCCATATATACCCAGTCCGAAATAAAAACGATAACTTCAGATCGGTTTCAATAAATGCAATTTTGTACCAACAGATTGTCTAATAAGAGCGCGATGTTCCGGCGAGGATTTATTGCAAAAATCCAGAACGGCGCTCTGAAAAT
>JAAEMD010000541.1 GCA_024225875.1 bacterium | reverse complement strand
TCATTACACGTCCTCCTAAAAGTTTATATCTTTTAGGATAACTCTCTCTTCTCTTAAAAAAGCATGCTTTTCTACTGGTTTATTTTACTTTGGCTGTTTTTAGATGCGATTGCCCTGATATATTTTGTTTTTAACGGGTATTTTCTCTTTATATGATATTATTTTATTAAGTGTTGTCGTCATTTTCTTCCCTGCCTGTGATAAAATTAAATTTGTTAAATTTGAAAACAGTAATGATTGCGGCGTTTTTGTAAAGCTGGTGAACTTTCCTGGTGGTTATTTAATTTTTAGCAGGATATGTTTTGACTACATAACAAACCGTCTGATTTTTCAATGCTATTTTAAACGATTTGCCATTCTTTGACTCATAGATTTTCACTGTTGTGTTTTAGTGCCTGTTATCCAAAACTTATATTTCAAAAATTGAAAGCATTAGTATGGAAAATATTGATGAATAAGGTAAGCCTTTCTTAAAGGCCATTAGAGAAAGGCATGGTGGGTAAAAGACTAAATCCAAAACAATGCATTAAGCATGAACCTGAGATCAGTCACCCACCATAACCTGAAAAGACTGAACGGAATCTAAAGCATAAAGCTTGTATTAATAAGTTAAGTCAGTGTGATGGCTTAAAATATAATCATCCAGTTCCATAATTTTGGAGCTATAGCTGTTCCAAAATAAAATGTCCGCCACTGAAGTTTTCAAATAACTTCGTTTATGTACGCCAGTACACTGCACTTCCCCATTTAAACGGACAGTTCAATTTGTACCAGCTATAGTATACTTGTAACTTTAGTAATTATAATTAACCTGAATTTTGTTTGATCCTTGAGTAAAGCAGGGAATTTTTTATAATTATTTACGAATATACATATGGAGAGGGTGAGTTTAATGAAAAAAATGATTACAGCAATATTATTTTTAATGATCTTTAACTGTTCTACAGTCCTTACAACAGAAAAAACACCTCTGGAATTTGGAATGGATGGCAAGATTTGGAATTTTTTAAGTAATGAAGATAAAGTTTTATTACTGCATACATACTTTAAGGGCTTCAGGACAGGGTTCTTTTTGCTGGGAACATATATGCTTAGCAGAGAAGAAATAAGCAGTAATACTTTTGATAATGCAGAAAAGTCATATCAGCAATTTATTCCAAATGCTGCTATTAAAGATTATGTTTCTCATATTGATGAATTTTATCAGGATAGTGATAATTTAAATAAAGATATCTTCGATGCAATCTGGTATGTTATTAATGAAAAAAGAAGTGCTGGACATAAAGCAAAAAAATAACTGCAACCCTGCTTAATATGCAGGATTGCGGTTTTAATTATTTTTTATACATAATTCTCTAATTCACTGATTATAACATTCTCTCCTTTAAATCCTGCTATCCGTTTCTGTTCACTGCCATCTTTAAAAATAATGAGACATGGTCTGCCCTGAATATTATAATTAGCAGCAAGATTCTGGTTATTATCTGTATTAAGCTTAACTATTTTTGCCTTATCAGCCATTTGTTCAGCAACTTTATCTAAAATCGGTGCCAGCATTTTACAGGGGCCACACCATGGTGCAAAAAAATCCACTAATACCGGAATTTTAGACTCAAGTACTTCTTTGCTGAAATCAGCTTCATTTACTTCATTTACTTTTGACATCTTTTTTCTCCTTTTTTATTTCTATATAAAAACGCATATTTATTTCGCAGTTTTTTCTGCCATTTTTTTAGTTTTTTGAAGCCCCTGTATTTGCAGGAATCTATTTAGATCCATGGTTTTCAGGTTCATATCAGAGCCTGATCCAGAGGGGATGAGGAATATTTTTTTATTTTGAAG
>JAAEMD010000540.1 GCA_024225875.1 bacterium | reverse complement strand
GATTCAGATCAACTTGCTTTAGCTTTTTAAGGTGGGGCTTATCCAAAACTGAGGTTAACTTAGAACTTAATAACTTAGAACTTAGAACTTAGAACTTAGAATTTAGAACTTAGAACTTAATAACTTAGAACTTAATAACTTAGAAGTTTCAGCCTCATTTTTCATCAACACTATTGTGGGCCAGTTTGCAATAAAATCAGTTGGGGAAATTTAATGTGAAATTTAAATCAAAAAAACCCGATAATTACTAAATATACTTAAAAATAATAAGAACGAAAAATATAAGGAGTTAAAAACTATGATTTTTAATTGTTTTAAAATAATATCTGGACCCGATCAATATATAAACAAAGATATAAAGCAAAGACTTCATCATTATAACGATTCTAATACTAAATATTCATACAATAGTGATAGTGATAGCGATTTGGATGACGATTATTTGAATACTGTGTCATTACCTCCTGTTGAACAATTAAAAAAAAATCATAACCCTGAAGATATACAGAATATTGAATTTTGGTTGAATAAATATAAAAATAATAATAATGACGCTGAAACTACACCAGTAATAAAGAGAACAGTTAGTTCACCAGAAAACACCACTGCTTTAAAAAATAAAAACTCCAGTAATCTGTATCAAAGTAAAAAAAATAATAATGACGTTAAAACTATACCAATAATAACGAGATCGGTTACTTTATCAGGACATAATGCAGATAAGTTATCATCAGCAGCCAAAGCCTTTAACCTGAAGAAATTTAATGTTTTAGAAAACTTAATCCGGAAATTGAAGTTAAATGACTGTTTTAATATAGAAATACAGCATCTGGAAAATAACGACAAAGTAGCTATGTTCTGTTTGAGCAAGTCAGAATGGAAGAAAATTTATAGCTCTGATGACAACCTGAACATAAGTTTTAAAGATGATGAGAAGAATACAGCGAAAGAGAAAAGATCAATGCTTCATAATAAAATGTTAGATTATATTGAATACTTAAAAGATCCCGATAAAAATAGAGTTAATATAGATATGTTATTAACCGGCGAAGAACACGCTGTGCTGTGCAGAGCCTTAAGAGAAGAAAAAGAGGATACTCCAAGCTTTAGACCTTTATATAATAAATTAGCCGATAAAAAAAGTATCAAAGAAATTAGAATGAATATTTGTTACATCTACGATTTTGATAAACCGGCAACTATTCAGTCTGAAAACGGCAGCAACTTTTATACAGGAAAGCATCTTAAAAAGTTATCTGGTAAATGTAATAGTCACAAAGTAAATGATGACTATAGTGAAGATGAGGACAATGTCCCTAATGATGATGCAAATATCAGTTCAGATGAAATCAATTATATAAAGAAGACATTATATAAAGCTGCCAGTTTTACTCATTTGTGTTTTACTAAACATCAGTTACCAGCACCAGATTTTTGTGAAGACAAAGACAATGAATTAGATACAAGCATAAAGTTATTTTTAGATATAAAATCAGATAAAATATTAAACCTCAATTCATTAAAAAAAATCAAAGAACTGCTTCATAAAAACAAAATCAGTAAACTAGTGGAACTCATAGAATTAATATTAAAAAAAGCAAGTCCTGAACAAGCAAAAGGACTGGTAAGCATATATGAGTCTTTTAATTTCTTAACATTATTTTTAGTTTGTTTGGCGAAGGGCTTTAAAATACATAATTATAAAGATGGTTTAACAACACACGCTTCGAGTCAAGAACAAAAAAGTTCTGCAAATCATAGATATATCAAAAAGCCAGAAAATAATGAACCTTCTCTTGAAGATTTGAAAAAGTTGCTCAAGAAATTGCCTGAATATTTTGACAACAAGGATCAAAATCCTACTGCTATTTTAAACACACGGAATATATTTCTACAGTTTACAGGTCGTTTAGAGGACTCTCTTGATATAATAGACTCAAACGAGTCAGAAGAAAATAAAAAATCTATAAGAAATGAGCTGATCATCAACACTTTACAGGTCTTTGAACATCTCCATAAAATATTATTCGAAAAAATAAATGGTGGCACAATATCTTATAGAACTTTTGCTCTTTCATCTGATGACCAGGAGACTTTCAATGGGCTTCCCTGTAAATATAACGTATTTAAATCAGCAGTATCTGACATGAAGAAGCTATTTTCATAATATATAGCTGGTACAAATTGAATTGTCCGTTTAAATGACTGAGTGCTGTGTGTTGGCGTACATAAACGAAGTCATTTGAAAACTTTAAGTGTCGGACAGTTTATTTTGGAACAGCTATAGAAGTGTTTTTGTTGAATCTGTGACAGTTTTTACCCTGATAAAGACATTAACTGTTCCAGCTGCTTCATACTGGGCTTTTCCTGGATCAAATATACATATCTTATCCATTTTTCAGGTTAGTAAAGGTTGCTGAATATGCTACACTATATTTAATATTTCAGGAGCTTTTCAGCACTAAAGGCAGGTAGTATATAAAATGAAAAAAACATTAGAAGATAAGGATAACGCAGGTGTTAAAGCAGCAGTTAGGGAGGTGTTTCAGACTTCCAGGACTGCGGCTGTATTGCTTGGTATGCATGGGTATCTTAATAAATCGATTACTGATTTGTATTATCTGGAAGGTAAAATAAAAACTCTGAAGCCATTATATGGTCTGGACAGAGTTATTGAGTTAAATGACCTGGACCCTGTTTTGAATAAAGAGACCGGTATAATTGATTTTGCAGCAGGGCACAGTTCTTTTACCGGAGAACTGAATCGTATCGGCATAGAAACAATAGCTGTTGACAGAGACTTTAATGTGCTGCATGAAGAGGGCCCTGTTCCTGTAAGTATGCAGATAGATAGAAGTCAGAGCAGATATCATCCTGCTTACTGGGAGGCCAGAATAAGTGGAGTGATAAACAGAATGTATGAGCAGAGCTATTATATATATGGACAGCACAGTGCTATGTGTGCCGGGGACTATAAATGTTCAGAACTTCCGTATTTACAGAATTTATCTTTGCCTGCTTCTTTTGATTCTAAAAAAAAGGTTATAGGCTTCTGCTCAAACTTTTTATTTCTATATGGATATTTATCTGTATTTGATGCAGACTTTCATACTCAATGTATTCTTAATATGATGAGGTTTGTAGATATCCTGAGTATATATCCAACCAATATACTGGGTGGTGGGCGAGCACACTTTATTGGGCAGGTTTGTCAAAATATTGAAAAAGAAGGTTATAAAGTGTTTTTTAATTCCGTGCCGTTTGCCAACTGGGCTGATGGTTCCAGTGAAAAGATGCTTGTCACAAAAGCTGACTGATCTGATATATTAGAGTAAATTTAAAGCAGAGATATCAGTTTTATATTAACAGGATTTAATTTTGTAACGTTTTTTTATATTATAGCTGGTACAAATTGAAGTGTCCGTTTAAATGTCTGAGTGCTGTGTACTGGCGTACATTAACGAAGTCATTAAAACGGCGGTGTCGGACATTTTACTTTGGAACAGCTATAACAGCAGTTATACTGATTTTACGGTATAGTTATATCTGAAGATGAATGCTTTTATTTAGACTTAAGGTATACAAATAAATCTGCAGATAAGGTGCATTTTAGATTATGGAAATAATAATTATTGATTATGGGGTTGGTAATGTTAGAAGTGTTCAAAAAGCCTTCGAATTTCTGGGTTGTGAAGCAGTTATTACTGATAACATATATAAAATAAAAGAAGCCTCTGTTCTGGTTGTCCCTGGTCAGGGCGCATTTGCTGGTGTAATGAGGAACCTTACTAATATGGGGTTAGTACCTTATCTTAAGGAGTATCTTGCTAAAAAAAGACCTTTTCTTGGCATCTGCCTGGGATTCCAGATTTTGTTTGAAAAATCTTTTGAGAATGGAGTTTATGATGGGTTAGGTGTTTTTCCAGGTGAAGTGAAATTATTTGATTTTTCAGATGATGTGGAGCAGAAAAAGAAGTTGAAAGTGCCGCATATGGGCTGGAATAAGATAAATGTTGTTAATGACAGCAATGATTTTTATAAGGGTCTTGATGGATCTTATGTATATTTTGTTCATTCGTATTATGTAGACAGTTTTGATAAAAACATTATTTCTACAACAACACAGTATGGACACAGCTATGTATCTTCAGTACAGTCAAAAAATCTGCTGGCTACACAGTTCCATCCTGAAAAAAGCGGCCTTATCGGCATAAAAATTTTAGATAATTTTATCAAAAGTATTACATGGCAGGGTTAAGTTTTGAAATCAGTATTTGAGTTACTATGAAAAATAATATTAAAGTAAGTGGGGCTAAAGTTCATAATTTAAAAGATATCTCACTAACTATCCCTAAAAATAAGCTGATAGTTTTTACCGGGTTATCAGGATCAGGTAAGTCGTCACTGGCGTTTGATACTATTTATGCTGAAGGGCAACGCCGTTATATTGAGTCTTTATCTGCATATGCCAGACAATTTCTTGGTAAGCTTGATAAACCGGATGTTGACAGGATAGATGGTCTTTCTCCAGCTATCTCAATTGATCAAAAATCTGCTTCTCATAACCCACGCTCTACAGTAGGAACTATTACAGAAATATATGACTATCTAAGATTACTTTTTGCTTCTATTGGAGAACCTCATTGTCATCAGTGCGGGAAAAGAGTGCAGACACAGAGCTCACAAGAGATTATAGATCTTATAATGAAATTTCATGAAGGAACAAAGCTTTTTATTATGGCACCAGTTTTTCGCAACAAAAAAGGACAGCACAAAGATATTATTGAAAAAATAAGGCAGGATGGTTTCAGCAGGATAAGAATAGATAAAAAGATTGAGAAGCTTTCAGATGAAATTATAATAGAAAAAAACAGGAAGCACAGCATAGAAATTATTGTAGACAGGGTTGTAGTTAATAATGAAAATAAAGCCCGGATCTCTGAATCTATTGAAACATGTCTACTACATTCCAAAGGCCAGGTTCTAATAGAAGAGGTTGATACTGGCAAAGAACTTTTGTTTTCAGAAATGTTTGCCTGTACAGACTGTAATATCAGTTTTTCTGAGATAAGTCACAGGTTATTTTCATTTAACTCGCCGATTGGCGCATGTAAAGACTGTAATGGTCTGGGCGATAAAATGGATTTTGATCCTGATTTAATTATTGAGAACCCTGATAATCCGATCAGGCACAGTACAGGTAAAATAATGAACCTGGACGGTACTTATCAGGGCGCCAGTGTAGAACGGACTGGCAGAAGGCACGGATTTAATCTGGATACACCATATAAAGACTTGAGTGAAAAACAAAAAAATATTTTGTTATACGGTGTTGAAGAAAGTATTAAGGACAATCCATTTATAACCGGCTATAATATTCCCGTTTATGATGGGGTCTTTGGTAGATGGGAGGGCGTGATAACTAATCTAAGGCGCAGATATTTTCAGACCCAGTCAGATGGAATGCGCTTCTTTTTCAGAAATTATATGGTAGCTAAAAAATGTACTGCCTGCCAGGGAAAGCGTTTAAAAAAAGAGGCTCTTTCAGTTAAGGTCCAGGGAAGTAACATAGCTGACATGACATCTATGGATATTAAAGAATTATATGACTATTTTGATAAACTTAAATTGAAGAAAAGTGAAAAAGAAGTCTCAGGACAAATCTTAAAAGAAATTACAGAAAGACTGTCTTTTTTAAAAAAAGTAGGCCTTGATTATCTAACACTTGATAGAAAGTCTCATACCCTGTCCGGAGGAGAATATCAGCGAATACGTCTTTCAACTCAGATAGGTTCTGGTCTTACAGGGGTGTTATATGTTCTGGATGAACCGTCTATAGGTTTACATCAGCGTGACAATAACAGGCTCATTGAGGCCTTGAAGAGATTAAGAGATCTGGGTAACACATTAATTGTAGTTGAACATGATGAAGATATGATTACAAGTGCAGATCATATTGTTGATATAGGACCTCTGGCAGGAAGGCATGGGGGACAAATAGTTTTTTCAGGAAATCTTGACGATCTATTAAAAGACAGTAGCTCATTAACAGCTTCTTATCTTTCTGGCAGAGAGAAAATAGAGTTACCTTCCCGGAGGCGGCCGCTGGAAAAAAGAAAATTATTAAAGTTAACAGGTGCAGCCGAAAATAACTTGAAGAATATAGATGTCACTTTTCCTTTGGGAACGTTAATTTGTGTTACAGGTGTTTCTGGTTCAGGTAAAAGCTCACTAATTCAGGAAATATTACATAAAGCGTTAATGAGGCATTTTTATAAAAGCAGAGATTTTCCAGGCAAATATGAGAGTCTGGATGGTTTAAAGAACATAGATAAGGTTATAACCATTGATCAATCCGCAATAGGCCGGACACCGCGGTCAAATCCTGCGACATATACTGGAGTTTTTGGCCCGGTACGGGATATTTTTGCAATGACAAAAGAAGCGAAAATAAAAGGGTATAAACCAGGAAGATTCAGCTTCAATGTTAAAGGTGGCCGCTGTGATTGTTGTGAAGGTGACGGAGTTATAAAGATTGAGATGCATTTTCTTGCCGATGTTTATATAACCTGTGATTTATGTAAAGGCCGTCGTTATAATGAGCAGACACTGGAAGTAAAGTATAAAGGCTATACTATATCCGATGTTTTGAATATGACCGTAAATGAAGCTTATGATGTATTTGAAAACATTCCTCAAATTGCCAGTAAATTAAAAACTCTTAAGGATGTAGGAATGGGTTATATACATTTAGGTCAAAATGCTACAACGTTAAGCGGTGGTGAAGCACAGCGTGTCAAGCTGTCAAAGGAACTGGGTAAACGCAGCACAGGCAAAACATTATATTTACTTGATGAGCCAACCACAGGGTTACATTTTGAGGATATAAGAAAGCTGTTACTGGTTTTAAACCGTTTAGTAGACAGCGGTAATACTGTTGTAGTGATAGAGCATAATTTAGATGTAATTAAGACTGCTGACTATATTATTGATTTAGGTCCTGATGGCGGAAGTGCCGGGGGGCAGATCGTAGCAGCAGGAACACCTGAGGATATAGTTCGTAATAAAAAGTCCTATACTGGCAAGTATCTTAAAAAATTTATTGAAAACAGATTTTAAATGGCCCGGGCTCTTGCTTGAATTACAGTATAATAGAATCTCTTTGCCCTTATCTATAACTCAGGTTACAATGATATATTCCGAAATTTATAAAAAAGAGAGATTATAATGGAAGAAAAAATACCACCGTATGACCTTGAAGCAGAGCAGTCTGTTCTGGGTTCAATGATGATTTCCAAAGATGCTGTTGCCCTGGCATTAGGAGATGTTAAGTCGGAATATTTTTATAAAGAATCGCACTCACATATATTCAAGGCTATCCAGTCGTTGTATAGACAGGGCGAACCTGTTGATCTGGTTACAGTGTCGGCTGAGTTAAAAAAAATGGATTCACTGATGGATGCTGGAGGAAGAACTTCTCTTGCCGAGATTATTGAATGTGTTCCCACAGCTTCTAATGTTTTACAATACTCAAGGCTTGTTAAGGAGAAGGCTCTTTTAAGAAGGCTGATTGATGCTGGATCAAATATTATCGGAGATGCCTTTGCCGATACTCAGGATGTGGAAGTTGTCCTTGACTCTGCTCAGAAACAGATACTTGATATCTCTAAAGAAAGTGTTGCAGAGGATTTTGTTAAGCTCAAGGATGTTTTAAATACTGTTTTTGATGATATTCAACGCACATATGATAATGATGATCATATACTGGGGGTATCAACAGGTTTTAAAGATCTGGATCAGCTTACATCAGGCTTTCAAAAGGGTGACCTGGTGATATTAGCAGCCAGACCTGCGATGGGGAAAACTACTCTTGCTTTAAATTTTGCTACATATGCTGCTATTACAAAAAAATTACCAGTCGCTTTTTTCAGCCTGGAGATGCCAAAAGAACAGTTAGCTATGAGGTTATTGTGTTCTGAAGCAAGGTTAGATTCAAAGCGGTTACGTACGGCTAATTTACTCGACCATGAGTATAAAGATCTGAATAGAGCTTTTGGTAAACTTGGCGATTCTTCTATATATATTGATGATACGCCATCATTATCGCCAATGGAGCTGCGGGCAAAGTGCCGGAGACTACAGATGGAAGAGGATGTAAAATTGATTGTAATTGATTATTTACAGTTAATGCGGGCCGGTAAAAAACGCATTGAAAGTCGATTTCAGGAAATATCAGAAATTGTAAGAGAAGTGAAGGCTTTTGCTAAAGAATCAAAAATACCGATTCTTGCACTGTCTCAGTTGAGTCGTGATGTAGAAAAACGGAGTGGAGATGATAGAAGACCAAGGCTCAGTGATTTAAGAGAATCAGGTGAAATAGAACAAACAGCAGATCTTGTTTTATTTATACATAGAGATGACTATTACGAGCAGTCAACCAGTGGTTTGAGTAATACAAAGCTGATTATTGCAAAACAAAGAAATGGCCCTACCGGAGATATTGATCTTGTTTTTCAAAAAGATATATCCAGATTCAGAGATAAATCAAATGAAATGCCGCCCAAAACGAGTTGATTTATTTAATTTTCTCGTTACTACTTTAGTTCTAATATTCGTTCTGGCAGAAACAGCTTTTGCAAAGAAAGCAAAGGATATCTATATTTATGGCAATACTCTGGAATACGATAAAAATGCTGGTAATATTACTGTTTCAGGAAATGTAAAGATAGTATATTCCGGATATAATATTCTTTCCAGTTATGCTTTATTTGATATAGAAAGCAAAGTATTAGAGTTCCCATATAAATTTAATATTATCAGAGCCAGTCAAAATATATCGGCAGACAGAATGGTTTATGATTTCAGTAAATATAAAGGCACGGCTCATAAATTGTATGCTGAGATGGAGGAAATGACTATAAAAGGAGATAAAGTTTCATTTGAAACTGATAAAATTACCATTGAAGGTGCCGATTTTACAAGCTGTAACCTGAGAGATCCTCACTATCTTATTAAGGCCAGAGAAATTCATTTATATCCTGCCTGGGGCTTTTTTGTTTCCTTTGACAACATCATGCAAACACATCTTCTACCGTTTTCGCCATGGTTACCGACATACATTCATGGTTCTACCACATATAGTATGCTGGGTTCCAGCACTCCTGTTCCTGAGCTGGGCAGCAATCATCGTGAAGGTGGTTACATAAAGCAGAAGTACGGTTATTTTTTAAATGAGAAGTCAACAGGAACCCTGGATTTTGGATATACTCAAAACCTTGGTCTTTTTGCAGGATTCAGTCATGGTTATGTAGTTGATGAAAAAAGTTATATCAATCTAAGAATACACTATTTAGAAAGAGATGATTTTGAAGGAGGTCTGGAATACAACTATGAAATTATTGAAGAAGAGCATGATACCAGTGAAAAAGAAACTGATATTGAAGGATTTTTCTCAAAATTTTCAATTAGACAGGATTTACCTTCAACAAAAATCAAAGTCCTGTTACAGCATAGAGAGATAATCCATGACTCCAGAGTAAGTTACCGTCCCTTTACAGGAATAAGTGTAAGCCAGTTTGATTTACTTCAGACAGGATGGATAACATCCGGTGAAATTAGTGCAGCAAAGATATTGGAGGAAGCTGTGGCAAGAGATGGTACCCTGGTGCGGGAAATAGAATCAGGAAAAGCCAGCTTATATGGTAAATTCGGCAAAAAGTTCAATTTACAACAAAAGTTAGATCTGGACACTGACCTGTATTTCTTTGGAGACTGGTATGGTAACAATGATAAGTGGCAGAGAATGTTTATATCTGCAAAAATGAGTTGGGAGACCCCTGTTTTAAGACCTTGTATTTCATATACAAAAAAACTCTATAATAATGGAAAGACCCCTTTTGAGTTTGAGCGTATATATGCATTGCAGCATGATGAAATCGGTATAGAATTATTACAGGATTTTGGTGATCTGGAAGCTGCCCTTGTAATGAACTATGAGATCGAGCAAAAGAATTTTAGAAATTTGAATGCAGTTTTATATTTTGATATGCACTGTATGAGATTATCTCTTATATGGGAAACAATCAGAGGGCAATTTTCTTTTGGCTTTGAAATAATGTAGAGCCTGTTGATAATTTTTGCAACAGCTCTTTTCTAAAGTATCGCGGCACTACGATGAGCTGTATCAGTATTCAGCTTAAAAAATATTTTAGTTAATCCCAGAAAAAGATAAAACAATTTACATTTTATTAAAATAGGTATATATATATATGATCTATATTTTTCCTGGGGGTGTTTTGGCTTCGACGGGAAAGATCTTTAGTATAAGGTGCGAGCCGGGGAGCTGCCAGGCCCCGTAAAAAGGCAGACTTAAAATAACTGACGAAACATACGGTTATAATACAAGCCTTCAAGCAGCTTAATTAAGCGCTGAAGCAATTATCCAGTTGTGTTAGTCGGCTGGTTAATTATTTAACTAACTAGCTAAAAGATACTGATTTGAGGCTTTTAGTGAAACTTGAAATCAAATCTCGCTTTAATGAATCCTGTTTTTGGGAGTTGCTAAAGTTAAATCAAAACAAAAACTACGCTCGTAGTGGCTTATATATAAGCTTTTTCGGACACCGGTTCGATTCCGGTCACCTCCACCAAACCGAACTTTTCTCTAAGTGGTTACTATTGTTAGCTACAAAAGCAGGAGTTTTTAGCGGTTCTAACCCTGTATTTCCAGGGTTTCTTGTATTTTCACTAACATTGATAAAATTAGCTTTAAAAACCGTATTTTTTGAGAGTTCTAACCTTTTTTCCCGACTTCGTCGGTTTAGAGCCGATTTAAGCACAAAAACACAAGATTGTGGGCACTACATTTTTCAGGAATAAAAAGAGATGGTTTAAGCTTAAGGACTAATAATTTTAGGGGTTTTGTATTTTAAAAGGTTTAGGACTT
>JAAEMD010000539.1 GCA_024225875.1 bacterium | reverse complement strand
TTTGGCTGCATAGATGGATTTAAAGGATATGATTTACCATCAAATGTTAAAACAACTTGCCCAATACCACCTGTATTTACAACTAAATCATACCAACCGTTAGTTTTAGTCGATGTTACCAAGATAGGCTTGTTAGTTATCATTGATTTTGACTGAAATTTAAAACCATTTGTAGTACCTGAAAAAACAAAAGACGTACAGCCACCAGAACCACACCAATTCCTATCATTGATATAAATATAAGCGTCTTTTACACCGTCACTGTTAAAGTCGAAATACGCAACTTCATAATTAGGTAATTGTTCATTAAGGTGCTCTGCTAAAGCTTTTTTTATATTTATGTTCTCTTCAGCGTGAAGTTGATACGCAAATAAAACACTAAAAATGACTAGAAAATTTCTCATGACTTCCTGTACGCCTAACGCTTGCCGTAAACGGCACAAAATAGCAGGCTAAAATTTGCGACGAAGGAGCACAAGCCTGCTGTTTTGTGTCCTTGTTTAACGGCCTTGTTATAATTTACTGCAATCATTACTTAAACAATAAGAATGATAAACTGATCCCCCGCATACTTCACCATCACCATGACCTACCAACCATTTTTTTAAGAATGCTACCCGTTGAATAATAAAACCTGTTCTATCAAAAGCAGAGCACATAGGGAAAACCGTTCCGTAGTTTTTTTGTTTATTTTTTAATGGGTATAACATTTCCAAGTTACTATCAACTAACGAACTCCAAACTTTTTGCGATTTATCTAGCTTTTCTAGAAACTCAGGCTCGTGTTTATAATGCTTTCTGATCTCTGCGAGAACGCGCTGCAGTTCTGCCGAAGCAGACTTCAAGTCCAAACCTGCGCATTGGTTCATATCATGCTGAGTTATTGAGTTTTCAAGACATGTTCCCTCAGCATATAGCTTTGTTGAAAAAATTATTGGAAATAAAATCAGAATTTTACGCACAAACTACCCTGTAAATTATAACAGTTTAT
>JAAEMD010000538.1 GCA_024225875.1 bacterium | reverse complement strand
GATAAAGTCAAATAAAGTGAGCACGATGAAGTTATAAAATCACTTAATCTGAGCACATCAATTTATAAAGTCAAATAATGTGAGCATAATCGACTGGATAAAGTCATTTAATCTGAGCATGAAAACTCGGATAAAAGCAAGCATGAGCGATTATAAAAGCAAGCATCTACATCTAACCCCATCAATATTGTAAGCGGCCCTTGAAGTCCAATGGAACGATTATGCAAAGCTTTACATAATGGTTCCATTGGACTTCAAGGGCCTCTAGGCCCTAAGGATAAACTCATTGTGGATATTGAGCTGTTAGTGCTACAACGGTAAGAGGGGTGGTTTTTAAAATATTCAGGATAAAATACTTTCTGTGAGGTTGCCAAAACCCACTTAGCAACTGGGAATAAAAATAAAGAGATATTTGTTTCGAATTTAATATTGGCAAGGTACACTGGAAAGAATAAAGGAGAAAATTTAGATGCATGATTTGACAATAAAGATGGACAACTTCAAACATATAATGGATGAGTCAGGAGCTCTTTCTTGTAAAAAATTGGATCAGTTATTCAAAGACTTACAACCAATAACCATAGAGGAAATGGCAGGAGAATGGGAGGTTGGTTTTCTTTTTACTGAGGGGACAGGAAGTAAATTTGAAACTTTTCTAAGGTATTTACCCAATTTTAATATACACAAGATATTCTTAAGCAAAAATAGCGTTAAAGCGATTGTGCTTTCATTGTTAGGTTTTAAAATTAGTATACCCGCTACCACCGCTATTCTGGAAGTGATAAACTATAGAAACAAAGTTTCACCTGCAATGATCTATAATTATCTACCAATGATTGATTACTTCCGAAAAGTAGATGATCAAACTGTCATGGGAATAATGGAGATTAAAGGAAAAACTAGTGTCTATTTTTATCTTAAAAAAACAAAAATATAGACTTCAGATAATTAGTTTCACAAGGTTATGGAGGAGATAATGGGTTTTTTCGCCCATAACCGCTCGTTTATAATCTGATATGATGAGTTAGAATTATATAAAACAGACCATCTTTTACCGAAAAGATGGTCTGTTTTTTGGATAACATGTTAGCTTGTGAATGGTCTTTATTGCTGCTTTTTTTCCCATGTCCTTCTCTATTAAACACACCATAGGCTAAAAGGAATCTAACTTGGGGTTCTAATCCCTAAACCCCCAAAATGGTTCCCGTTTTTGTAACTACAAGAAAAACGGACGTTTTATTGGTAGTTATTTATTATCGATTTTTTTGCCTAAAAAGCATAAGAAAACCCATTAAGAAAAACAAAGCAAGGTTATACATATACAATAAGTTTTCTTGTTAGAAAATAGTGATGACCCATAAAAGCCTTGGATTAGCATTATCAGATAAGTATTTTTTTAATTAGTTACTTACAAAAATGGGAACCATTTTGGAGGGATATGTAAAAAACCCCATCCAAAAAAAAGAACGAAACTTAATGACACAGAAATTATTAATGCTATTCAACTATAGCGCTTTCCTCCGAAGAAGTCACAAGAGGAACAGACATCAAGATAGCGCTCTGGCCACTACAGGTCGGATAAGCGTGACCTCATCACGCTTTTTGAAATCAAATACCATCATAGTCACAATATGCGTATAATAGGGATAGGACTGGCCATGGTCACTCTTAGGGAAGAGATAGTCTTATAAAAGGTGAAGCACAGTCTCAAAGTTAGCAGAACTACGCTAACAGAGATCAAATTCCTACCCCTTTCCAAGCCTCTTTGAAATTGTTTTGATCTCCCAGCAAGTAACCTCCAAGTTCAGAAACCGCTATAGGACTCCTATCCTGTAACAAAAAAGTGTCGGTTTTGTGCCTGGGTAGAATGAAATGCCCAGATTTTTGAATCCGGAAGTTATCTGCTGAAAGGTCGAAAAATTTCAAAGAGGCTTGGAAAGGGGTAGTTTTTCTGACCCATCAGAT
>JAAEMD010000537.1 GCA_024225875.1 bacterium | reverse complement strand
TTTCGTATTCATGATATAACATTTCTCCTTTATAAAGTAGTGATTCATATACACCCTGAAATGTAAAACCAGCTTTTTTCGCAGGATTATATTTGTGAATCATATATAACCTATTATCACCTCCTGAACTAACAGGGAGAATACTACTGTCTTTTTTCATAACGAGCTGAGGCTTTCTTTCATACCCATCAAAATAAAAGAAGGAAAGATCAGTTTCATCAAAAATTATAGTTTGATATCTAACTGCAAATTGAGGCCTTGATCTTTCTTTATCAGAACCATATAGCATCCAGTCTCTATTATTACTTATCTCCATTTGTACTGTATAATCGCTTGAAATACCTAATCCTGAAAAATCAGAATCACTCCCTGCAGCGTAATAGTCATTAGGGAAAAGATTATTTCGATTTCCAGCACCAGGTAAGCGTGAAGTAGTAAATCTAGGAAAAAAATAGACTTCTAAATACTGTTCATTTTCAGTTGGTAAAAGAAAACGAAGCCTTAATGCTAATTCTGCAATTTTTTCAGGATCAAAAAGATCTCTTTCCGTATCGGTTTGATTAAGAAAATCGACATTGCTATAACTTTCAACTGTTTTCCAGGAGAATATCTGAAGACCACCCCTGGCTTCGATATTATCACTAAACCAGTCAAAATATAAATCTTCAGTTA
>JAAEMD010000536.1 GCA_024225875.1 bacterium | reverse complement strand
TTAAGTTTTTGTAATAAGTCTTCTCCGGAACACAAGGCTTTTTTAAAAAAATCTGTTGGCACCAAACTTCATTTGCTAAAACCTGCGGTTTGCTGAATTATTTTCCGGACATTTCATTTCGGATCGGCTATAGATTTATAATTTTTTTTAAAATTCTGCTGATTTAATCTATAATAATTGATTATGGATTTTCAGAACTTAGCTATTGCCTTTGGTTTAACGCTCTTTGCAGGTCTTTCTACCGGGATCGGCAGTGCACTGGCTTTTTTTACTAATAGAACAAATACAAAGGTCCTTTCTGTTGCGCTTGGTTTTTCAGCTGGGGTTATGATTTATGTTTCTTTTGTAGAAATATTTGTAAAAGCAAAGGATATATTAGTAATTCAAATGGGTGCGGTCAAAGGAAATGTTACCACTGTTGCAGCTTTTTTTTCAGGCATTATAATCATTGGTATTATAGATAAGCTGGTTCCTTCTTTTGAAAATCCGCATGAGATTTCAAAGGTTGAAGCGATGGCAGATTTTGATAAGGCCAAAGACTTTAAAAAGTTACATCGTATGGGTATTTTTACGGCCATTGCTATAGCGATTCATAATTTTCCAGAAGGACTGGCTACATTTGCAGCGGCATTGAAAGATCCTTCTATTGGTGTTGCGATTGCTGTTGCGATTGCAATACATAATGTTCCGGAGGGGATTGCTGTTTCAGTTCCGATATTTTATGCAACAAACAGCAGAAAGAAGGCTTTTATATATTCTTTCCTTTCAGGACTGGCAGAGCCTCTTGGAGCATTAATTGGTTATGGACTGTTGTTTGCTTTTTTGAATGATATAGTATTCGGTATTCTTTTTTCACTTGTAGCAGGTATTATGGTTTTTATTTCGTTAGATGAACTGCTGCCTTCTGCAAGAGAGTATGGAGAGCATCATCTATCTATAACAGGTATGGTGGCAGGGATGGCTGTTATGGCTGTTAGCTTACTGTTATTTATCTAATACGAGCATTTTTCCTGTATCTCTTTTATTACTTTTTAAGTGGCGGAGTTATCCATTTTTCCCTTTTATACATTGCTGCCTGGCTTAGAAGTCAGGTCGATACTCCAGAATTGTATTATCAACCTTGCTAATTGCAACTGGAGAAAGATATACCGACGATGGAGTATTACCTTCAATATTTGGAAAATGTAATGTGCCGTACATAAAATATTTTTTACTAAACATGTCTTTTTTAAAAACTTCCACTAACTTTAACTCTCTGCCATCATATTCATACAACTTAGCTGACAATTCTTCTTGAGATGGGCAACCTTCGGCCGTCACCTGGAAAAACACATGGTCTTTTCCATCCTGGCAACGGGCTTTAAAACTGTAAAAAACTGGGCCATCCACTTTCCCAAGTACTCTGCGATGACCATCGGACTTTCTTACTTCAAACACATAATTTTGCTCGAACTCAGCATCCATTGCGTAATATATTGACGTTTTGGTAAACTGCAAACTAACCGCTCTCCACGTTTCGTTGCCTGTACCAACAATTTCGTGACTACGAAAACCATTTGTACTTTTAATGATTCGACTCTCGTCTCCAATATCCCCGCAGGAACAATATAACGTGTTTTCATACTGATCAAAATACACGCCGTGAATATGACGTACTATTCCTTCTGGAAATTCATACGCAAGCTCACATTTTGAAGTTCCCTGCTTAATACGAAAAATCCTTACCGGTCCGCGATGTTTGTTGGATTTATATTCGCCAAAATAAATATCTCCATGCTGGTCTATAGCAACGCTTTGGCGAAGAACTCGGAACGTTTCTCCAGACACATCCATTTTCTGGACATGGCCGTTTTCAACAATCGCTATGCTTCTTGCGAAGGAAACAAAATATACATTCGGTTTTATTTGTATAACGTTGTAGTAAAACAGTCTTAACAGCCGTTGCAATAAGCGAAATTGAATCGCCAGCTTGAAATATAATGGAAGTGGAAAGTCCATAATTAATTTTTTTTGTCTTAGTCCATCACGACAAAGCGAACTTAATCGGTATATTTTTGATCCTTTAGACACAATAAATCCGTCTCCTGATTGAACTTCAAGAGCAAATCCGCGGAGTACTTTTCTAATTGCTTTATTCATGATTTTCTGACTAAGAAATTTTCGATGGCAATTGTGTCCATTTTTGTTTGTAAGAAGCCTTTCATTCCAGGGAAACCCGGATGTGCCAGAATTGATCGACCCCCTAACGCCCCTGGCCCCCATTCGCTGCGAACCTGGTAAAAACCAATCACTCTACCCACGACAAGATCATCTACTATTTCACTTATCAACTCAGCATCATCGTCAAATTTTTTATAAGATACGTTTCGAGATTTTAACTCTTTTTCAATATCGGAATTATTGTATTTTGGGCCCAAAGAATGTTGATGCATAAACGGAATAAGTATAAACGAAAAATAAAAATTAAACAAACCAGGTGATTTTGTTGAGTTGAGAATTCAGGTTTTTTTAAGAGATTAACCGACGAAGTCGGTAAAGCAGGTCAATTTTAAATTATTTTCTTTATTAAGAAACTAAACTTTTAAGCTTTTCTAATATTTTATACATTGCATAGGTATCTAGTTTACAGTATTCAAGTAAGGCTTCTCTTGCTTTATTAATTTTCTCTTTATCCTTTTCCAGTTTCAGGCTTTTATAAGTATAACTTGCCAGTTCACCGTTTGATATTGACAGCAGCGAATAGTTAAGGTCAGTAACAAGAGCGGGCAGTATATTTTTAATAGAATTACTACCCTCCATTTCTTTTGTATATATATAGTTTTTTTGAAAAGGAATCATGAGATCGTAGATGTTATCATATATTTTCATGAGTTTCTTATTGAGTCTGGGGAAGTAGTTAGCTAAATTGAGTATTATATTTTTTTCGACTCCGGCATTATAAGCAAGGATACAGCAGTTTTCGGGGATGTTTTTTATTAATGAAAGTGCAATTTTATTTCTGGGGTCTTTACCTTCTTTAGCTAAGAACTCTGTATGATTAAGGGTATCAAATGGACTGTTTAACCAGTGGAGTGAGTACTGAAAAGGAATCTGTTTATATGGTACTGAGTTGTTAAACTGTGGAACAGGGTCCTGCATAGTTTCAAAATCCAGAAAGTATAAAGGGTAGTAAAGGCTGTCTATAAATGACTTTAACTTTTTCTTATTTATATGAGGAACTCCTGTTTTTTCAGATGTGACCTGTATGGACTGTGTCTCTGTTAATGGAAAATCTTCTGGTAAATCCCTGATCCTGATATATCCTTTTTTGTAGATATTAAATTTATCTTCAAGGCTTAAACTGGAAATAGTAAATATGGAGTTTTTTGGAATATGTGACCAGCAGTGGTTTTTAAAATCACATTCGTATGGTTGTAGACAATGAGGACCAATATCGATTTCAGGAGGTTCTGTATTTTTCAGCATTGAACGCATTGAGTTTATTGATTGTTCAATACCATTCAACTGTCCTTGAGTTTCTTCTGTTACATTAATAATCGAAAAAAGTTTTTTAGTATTGAGAAGTATTTTTCTTTTATATTGATTGTTGATGTGAATTATGAAAGTATCCGATATATTTATTCCCATCTTCATTAATATGTAGTGCTGCAGAGAAATATCATTAATATGGACCTCTTTTTTAGAGGTTGAGCTTTTAACTTCGTACAGTTCCCATGTGTTTTTTCTTTTATTTTTATGCATAATATCGGCCATTATTAATGTGTTATTATAACTAAACGTTGCTTCATACAGTGTTTTACAGCCTTTATTTACAGCATCGGAAGTAAGTTTTAATTTATGACCGAAGCTAACAGCATTTTCTTCTATATCATAACCATTTGGGAAAAGTTTATGTGCCAGTTTTCCGATTTGTTTTCCTTGTTCAAAAATCAGTAACTTAGCTTCTGACGGCGGTGTTTTATATTCAGGAAAATATTTTGACAGCCATAGTGCTTTATAGCATTGTTTACCTTTAATATATAAGGATTTACTTAAATTTAATCGTACTTTTTTTATCAAGGTCTTATTAATCTTGCTGTTTATTTATTTTTTTGCTTTTTTGCTTTTTTGCTTTTCCATCTCAGATAGATCAACCTCAGAAAAATTAGCCTGTATTTCAGAATAACAATAATGCTTATGTTGATCCTGCCCCATTATATTAGTATATTCTATCGTAAAGTAGACCTTTTCATTTGTTTGAAAGATATCTGATAATTTTTGTATTGATAGACGACCTTCCCAGTTTTTTCCTAACATTTTACCAGGCATTTTAACTATGTTATTTCCTGACTTATCCATACTTAATGTTTTTGCCTCGTAGTGAGCATTAACAATTATTTTATACAGAGCTTTATTATGAGGTATTATGTTTATATTACGCACAGCATCCCCTGCATTTATAAAATCTATTACCTTTCCTGTTCTATTGCTGTGTGTGACTATATTTCTTGTTTTTAATCTAATGAGAACTGGTTCTTGTGATTTAGTTAATCTGTATAAATTGTTCTGGGAGAACAAAGAAAGATTGCTGCTGATGTGTTTCAGGGTTCTGAGCATTGTAAATATTCCGATAAATATTAAATAAAGTAAAACGTTTTTAATAAATGCATTTATAGAATCTCCGGTGCTGGGAAAAAAAATATAATAAAGGGCAATAACAAATATGCTGAATATCAGAAATAGTATGCTTAATATAGTGTTTTTGTATTTCATTTTGTTATTCTCCGTATAGCTAGAGCATTTATATTTTAGTTTAAATAATACCACAAAACATAGATGTTTGATATATTATAGCTGTTCCAAAGTAAAATGTCCGACACATAAGTTTTCAAATTTCTAAGTTATTAAGTTCTAAGTTATTAAGTTCTAAGTTCTAAGTTGTTTAGTTCTGACAGTTCAATTTGTATCAGCTATATGTGTTTATTAATCTGTAATAGATAGCTTTACCGGCTGGGATATGATTACATACCCTTCGGATTCTTAGAAAAATCAAAATGAAATTATAAGTTTCTGCTGACTGCCAGGTGTGTTTTTGAGTTGGGCCACCTTTTTGGTGTAATACTTTTGTGGACTGCATTTTTTGTTGAATATATATGTCCGGTCGGGAATTTTTTTTGATAACTTAAGGAGATGCTCCTGCCGGGTAATATTTTTTTAAAAGTATCTTTTTTGAAATAATCATTCATGATAGGATACTTAGGCTTTACAATCAAAAACACAGAATTAATAAAAATTTTTTAATGGAGTTCAGGTGATAAAAGCAAGACTGGTCTTTGAAGATGGGACTGTTTTTTATGGAAATGTTTTTGCGATGGCAGATGACCGTTATGGCGAAGTTATATTTAACACGGCTTTATCAGGTTACCAGGAAGTTTTAACAGATCCTTCATATTCTGGACAGATAGTTTTAATGACATACCCTTTAATAGGTAGTTACGGGATCAATGAACAGGATATAGAGTCTGGATCTGTTTTTCTTCGAGCGTTTCTTGTTAAAGAATATATTAACTTTCCCAGCAACTGGAGATCAAAAAAAAGCCTTAAGAAATATCTTGAGGAAAATAATATTTTAGGTGTAGAGGGGTTTGATACCAGGGCAATAACACGTTTTATCAGGGATAAAGGTTCCCAGAAAGCTTTATTAACTACTTCGGAAGAAGATATTTCTGTTTTGATACAAAAAGTAGCGTCTTCCCAGGGTATGAAAGGTCAAAATCTGGTTCAACATGTTACTTGTAGTGAGCAGTATGACTGGGAAAAACCTCAAGAGGAAGAGTTCAGGGTGGCTGTTATAGATTGTGGCGTTAAATATAATATATTAAGGCAGATGACGACTAATCACTGCTTCTGTACTGTTTTTCCTGCTGGTACCAGTGCAGAAGATATTTTATCAGGTAAATTTGACGGGGTTTTTATTTCCAACGGGCCAGGAGATCCTGAACCTGTTAATAACGTTGTTCAAACTATTAAAGCATTAATTGGCAAAATTCCAGTCTTTGGTATCTGTTTAGGTAACCAGTTATTAGCATTAGCTTTAGGTGGCAGGACTTTTAAGCTGGCTTTTGGCCATCATGGAGCTAATCATCCGGTAAAAAATCTTGAGACAGGCAAAGTTGAAATTACTTCTCAGAATCATGGGTTTGGTGTTGATCTGGAATCTTTGAGTATGGATGATGTTGAAGTTACACATATAAATTTAAATGATAATACTGTAGAGGGATTTAAACATAAAAAATATCCTGCTTTTTCTGTTCAGTATCATCCGGAAGCTGCACCCGGGCCAAATGATTCCAGGTACCTGTTTAAGAACTTTATAGATTTAATGAGGCAGCATAGAAAGAAAAAAATATATTAAGGATATGGTGATGAGAGAAGAGTGTGGAGTTTTTGGAGCCTTTAACTGTGATGATGCTGGTAAATTATGTTATTTAGGCTTGTATGCTCTACAGCACAGGGGACAGGAGAGTGCGGGAATAGTTTCTTTTGATGGTAAGAATATGTATGTTGTAAAAGATATGGGGCTGGTTTCTGATATTTATAATTCGGAAAAACTTAGTTATTTAAAAGGAAATACAGCAATAGGCCATGTTCGTTACTCAACTACCGGTTCAAGTAATATAAATAATATACAGCCTCTTTACTCCAGGACTTCAAAAGGTAAAATAGCAATTGCACATAACGGGAACCTGACAAATGCTTACGATTTATATAAGACATTGATATCAGAGGGTGCTTTATTTCAATCAACGGTAGATTCTGAAGTTATTCTTCATATGGTATCCAGATCAAGAAAGTTATCTGTTATTGATGCTATGAAGGAAACACTGGCAAATATACAGGGCGCCTATTCACTGGTTGTTCTTGGTAAAGAATATCTTATGGCAGCAAGAGATCCTCATGGCTTCAGGCCTCTGGTTTTAGGGAAACTGGGCGATGGCTTTATAGTTTGTTCGGAAACCTGTGCTCTGGACCTTATAGGTGCAGAATATATTCGAGATATTGAGCCTGGGGAGATACTTTTTATTGATAAGACAGCTGGTTTGAAGTCTTATCAGAATACTGTTAAGACCAAACCATCTTTTTGTGTTTTTGAACATGTTTATTTTTCAAGGCCGGATAGTTTAGTTTTTGGTGAGTCGGTTCATAATGTGCGTAAAGAATTCGGTAAGCGGCTGGCAAGAGAGTATCCTGTTGATGCTGATATTGTAATGTCTATACCTGATTCAGGTAATAGTGCAGCTTTAGGTTATGCGGAAGAATCAGAGATTCCTTTTGAGTTTGGTATGACCAGAAATCATTATGTAGGCAGAACATTTATTCAACCAAGTCAGCAGATTAGAGATCTTGGTGTAAAAATCAAGCTGAATCCTATTAAAAGTGTTCTGGATGGTAAAAGGGTAGTTGTGGTTGACGATTCAATAGTAAGAGGCACTACCTGTAAGCGTAGAGTGCAGGCTATTAGAAAAGCAGGGGCCAGAGAAGTTCATTTGCGTATTTCATCGCCACCTGTAAATTATCCCTGCCATTTTGGAATTGATACCCCTAAAAGGGAGCAGTTAATTGCTGCCAGTAAAAGTATAGATGAAATCAGGGAATTTGTTGGAGCAGATACACTGGGTTATTTAAGTATAGATGGTATGTTAGAATCAGTTTCCTGTAAGGCCAGTTTATATTGTGCAGCCTGTTTTAATGGTAAATACCCTGTTAAGGTAAAAAATAAAGGTAAGTATAGTTTTGAGTCGAGGAAAATAAAGTTATATGCCCAAAAGAACGGACATTAATAAAATACTGCTTATAGGTTCCGGGCCTATTATTATTGGTCAGGCCTGTGAGTTTGATTACTCAGGAACTCAGGCCTGTAAAGCTTTAAAAGAAGAAGGTTACTTTGTTATTCTGGTAAACTCCAATCCAGCTACAATAATGACAGACCCTTCTTTGGCAGATAGAACTTATATTGAACCTCTTACACCTGAAATTTTAGGTAAAATTATTGAAAAGGAACGTCCTGATGCCGTATTGCCTACTGTAGGTGGCCAGACAGCACTAAACCTGGCCATAGATTTGCATAAGCTGGGGATTCTGGAAAAGTATAATGTTCAAATGCTTGGCGCCTGCCCTGAAGTTATTGCAAAAGCGGAAACAAGAGATTCTTTTAAAAAAGCTATGGAAAAACTTGGTTTGCGGTTACCGTATTCAGAGGTTGCTTACTCTATTAGTGAAGCAAAAAATATTATTCAGAGAATAGGTTTTCCGGCAATTGTGAGGCCTGCTTTTACCCTTGGAGGTACTGGTGGGGGAATTATATATAATATGGATGAACTGGAAACAATAGCAGGTTCCGGCTTAAGGCATAGTATGATTTCTGAAATATTGATTGAAGAATCAATTATTGGATGGAAAGAATATGAGCTGGAGGTTATGAGGGATAGAAATGATAATGTTGTTATAGTTTGTTCGATTGAGAACCTGGATCCAATGGGGGTTCATACAGGAGACTCTATAACAGTAGCTCCAGCTCAAACGCTTACTGATAATGAATACCAGATAATGCGGGATGCGGCTCTTGCTATTATAAGAGAGATTGGTGTTGAAACAGGTGGTTCAAATATTCAGTTTGCTGTTAACCCTGAAAATGGTGATCTGGTTGTAATAGAAATGAATCCTAGAGTATCACGTAGTTCAGCACTGGCTTCCAAGGCCACAGGATTTCCTATCGCAAAATTTGCTGCCAAGTTAGCTGTAGGTTATACGCTGGATGAATTGAGTAATGATATAACTAAAAAGACGCCAGCCTGTTTTGAACCTGTTTTGGACTATTGTGTAGTTAAGATACCTAGATTTAACTTTGATAAATTTCCACAAACCAGGAAAGAGCTTGGTGTTTCTATGAAATCTGTGGGAGAAGCAATGTCTATTGGCAGAACATTTAAAGAAGCCCTGCAAAAAGGTATCAGGTCTCTTGAAACAAAGCAGTTTGGTTTTGGTTTTTATAATAATGACCTTGATAATATAGATCACAGTGATTTGATTAAAAATCTGACAACCCCTAATCCTGACAGGCTGCGCTATATAAAATATGCTCTGGAACAGGGGATGACTGTTGAAAAATTAATTAGTTATACTAAAATTGATCTCTGGTTTTTATATCAAATGAAGCAGCTGGTGGACTTTGCAGTGGAAATCAAAGGAATAGATTTTTCAGATGAGAAAGAAAAGGTTGATTATCTGGTCCAGGCAAAAAAATGGGGCTTTTCGGATAAACAGCTTATAAATTTAATGGGTTTTACAGATGAGATTTCTGTAAGACAGTTCAGGAATAAGCATAAAGTCTTACCTGTGTATAAACTTGTGGATACGTGTGCTGCTGAATTTGAAGCATATACTCCTTATTACTATTCAACCTATGAGGTAGAGGATGAATCCAGACTTTCTGATAATAGAAAAGTGATGATTCTGGGTGGAGGACCTAATAGAATAGGTCAGGGTATAGAGTTTGATTACTGCTGTGTACATGCATCATTTGCGGTTAAAGAAGAAGGTTTTGAAAGTATTATGGTAAACTCCAATCCGGAGACAGTGTCAACGGATTTTGATATCTCTGACAAGTTATATTTTGAGCCCTTGACGTATGAAGATGTAATTAATATTTATGAACGTGAAAAACCACTCGGTGTGATAGTTCAGTTTGGAGGACAGACCCCTCTGAACTTATCTAAATCACTGGAAAAATCAGGGGTTAATATCCTTGGTACCCAGTCAGATAGTATTGATAGAGCTGAAGACAGAGAAAGATTTGGGGCATTAATAAATCAGCTTGGTTTAAAACAACCTGATAATGGTATAGCAGCAAACTCTGAGGAGTCGTTAAGAATAGCAGAAAGGATTGGGTATCCAGTTCTGGTCAGGCCATCATATGTTTTAGGTGGGGCTTCAATGGAAATTGTTTACGATTCTATAGAGCTGGCAAACTATATGAAAAATGCTGCTGATATCTCTTCAGAACGGCCGGTACTGATAGATAAGTATCTGGAAGATGCGATTGAAGTAGATGTAGATGCTATTGCTGATGGAGAGGATTGTGTTATTGCTGGTATTATGGAACATATTGAGGAGGCTGGTATTCATTCTGGAGATTCGGCCTGTGCTATCCCACCTCATTCATTAGCCAGAGAAGTAATAAATGAAATTCGAGAGATGACTGATAAATTAGCCAGAGAACTAAAGGTTATAGGATTAATGAATATACAGTACGCTATAAAGGGATCTGTAGTCTATATACTGGAAGTTAATCCCAGAGGTTCTCGTACTGTACCTTTTGTAAGTAAAGCAACTGATATTCCATGGGCTCAAATGGCTACAAAAGTTATTCTTGGCAGGAAAATTAAAGATCTTGGCCTGAAGGAAGTTGAAATGAAGTGTACAGCTGTAAAGGAGTCTGTTTTTCCTTTTAGCCGCTTTCCTGGGGTGGATATTCTTTTAGGACCGGAAATGAAATCAACCGGAGAAGTTATGGGTGTTGATTCTGATTTTGGTATGGCCTATGTTAAAGCTCAGTTAGGTGCTGGACAATTAATACCCCGTGAAGGTACTGTTTTTATTAGTGTTAAGGACCAGGATAAAAATAAAGTAGTTCCTATTGCCAGAAAACTAACTAATATGGGGTTCAAAATTATAGCTACAGCAGGTACAGCCAGAGCATTACAGAAAGCTTCAATAGAAGCCAGTAAAATCAACAAGATTGATGAAGGACGGCCTCATGTTGCTGATCATATAAAAAATGGGGATATTCAAATAGTTATTAATACACCAAGCGGGAAGAACCCTTTAAAAGATGAGATTATTATCAGGCAGGCGGCACTGAGCCACAATATCCCTGTGGTAACTACAGTTTCAGGAGCTAAGGCAACTGTTGATGCTGTAGATAAATATATAAAACGAAAGATAGAAGTAAGTGCTTTACAGGATAAGTAAGTACTTAATCTGTGTTTGATAAAACAGGCAGGCTTAATGCACAACAAAACTCTAACAAAGCAGGAAGTTATAAAAGCCATCTTTGACCCTGAAATCAGGAAAGAATTTCCAGTGATTCAAAGCTATTTATCTGCCAGTAACCTGTTTATTAATGATTCGATCCTAAATGAGATTAAAGCAGAAATTGAAAATGAATTAATAGAGTCCCTGAGATACTTTTGTTATCTTTATTATTATATTATGGAGCAAAAAAACTCCTGGGGTGATGCTGGTGAGCAGCAGGTAAAAGTATCATTTTGTCGTAATTTACTGGATATAGATCCTGATATCGATATTACAGAGCAGGATGTTAATTCGTTTTTTATAAAAGTTAAGACAGATTTGTTGAACCTTGGTATTTCGAAAATATCTTTGGATGAACTGCAAAAAATCTTTGATGAGTATTCTTTCAGGGTTTTAGGGAAAGATTTTGATATTAATGAGGTGTTTATTTTAAGTGATATTATACTTTTTGCCGGATCAAAGCTGTTTTTACAAGGTGGACTTCACGGAAATGAAATACAAATTATTTTAGGGAACGGTACTATCCAGTCATTAGGAGAATATTCTGTTATATGGCTGGAGAAAGAGTTGGTCCGGTCCCCTAATACTATAATGGCTATGGCTGCGATTATTGGGGACAAAAATATATATATAAGAAAAGAAGCCTTGACTGCTATT
>JAAEMD010000535.1 GCA_024225875.1 bacterium | reverse complement strand
ATGAAGATTGGTTGTCAGAAAGGAGATATTTGCCTAATGAAATAAACGATTCAGATATTGTTGGAAATGGAATTTACAGAAAGAAGGTTGCTTAATCATTTTCTTCAAAAGTACGTGTAAAAGTTGAAGATTATTTTGATGAGGAGCAGATATGTGTCCAAAAAAATGAAAGCATGATAGTTAAAGTGTCTTTCCCGGAAGATGAATGGCTATATTCTATGATTTTAAATTATGGTGAATATGTTGAAGTTTTGAAACCTGTACATATACGAAAGATTATTCAAGAAAAAGCAAGTAAAATTCAAAAAATATACCAAACCTGACATAATGGTATCATAGCGCTATTGTATGATAGTTATAAAATAGTCAGGAGTTTTTTTATGAAAAAATATTTAAGATAGGTTGGACAGGTTTCTTGAATTGGTTAATTCCTTTTGTAATTGCTTTTTTCTTTTATTCCAAAGATAAAGAATTATTAGTAGATATCTTTCTTTTTAAATCAATTATGATAGTTACTGGTGCTGTAGTTGGAGTATTATTTCTTATATATTATTTTAAAGCAATTCAAGATAAATATTTGATTGAAGGTTTAATTGCAGGACTAAGTTGGCTGGCAATCTTAATATTATTGGACTTATTGATTTTACTGCCTCTGGCAGGGATAGGAATTAAAACTTATTTTATACAAACAGGCTTGCGATATTTAATAGTGCCAATAACAAGCACTGGCATGGGTGTTATATTAGATAGAAAATGTTCTTAAAGAGGTAAAGAAATGCAAGTAACTCTTAAATATTTTTTTAAAGAAAGGGTCATTTATAATGAACTATTCCATAGTAGAAGTTAATGCTGATAATTTATCGGATTATCCATATGTTATTTGTTTTATCAACCCAAAACATGAGTTTTTTTCCTTGAAAATTAACTGGTTAAAACAACGTTTTGCAGAAGGCTTGAAAATTAAGTTGCTTTTCTTAGAAGGAGAAAAAAGACCATTTGGTTTTATTGAATACATTCCGGGTGAAAATGCCTGGCGAGCGGTGGACTGCAAGAAGTATATGTTTATTCACTGCCTTTGGACAAACGGCAAAAAATATCAACATCAAGGATTAGGAAAGGTCTTACTGGAAGAAGCTGAAAAGGATGCTCAGAGCAGGAATGGGGTGGCGGTTATTACCAGTGATAAGGCATTTATGGCCAAACAGGATTTTTTTATTAAAAATGGTTATAAGGTCGTAGAAAAATGTGGTAAAGAACAGCTTCTAGTTAAAACATTTTCAGAGAAGTTATTACCAAAATTAAATAGAAACAACGATTTGCTTGTTAAATATCAAGAGCTGACAATTATTTACTCCAAACAATGTCCATGGGTAGCCCGTTTCATGGAAGAGATTAAGCCCGTATTTGTAGAAAAAAAATTAAATCCAAATATTATTGAAATAACAACAGCTAAAGAAGCTCAAAATGCTCCAGGCATATATAGTGTCTTCAATTTGATTTATAAAGGAGAAATTTTAGCAGACCGCTATATTTCTACAACACGATTCTTAAATATTTTAAACAAAAAAATAAAAACAGGAGGAAGTTAATAATGTATTTGGACTTTGTTCGAAACAAAATCATACTTATTCAGTAAATGCCTGCAACCATGTGCAAAGGTTCTTAAATGAAAAAAGCAGGACTTGTTTATGGGATAGATCAATTTGTTACTTAGGTAATGTTGCTAAACAATCTGAAAATTTTACAAAATGGTTCCGATATCAAATGAAGAAATTAAAGAAAAAATTAGTAATTATGCTCAAGAATATTCATCAGATACTAAAAAACGCATTAAAAAACAGGCTAATAAGGTTTAAAATAAAATTGATAAAAACTAACAAAGCGGCAGTTGAATTAAATAAGCTCTCAACTAAGGAATCAGGGCAATTATTTCCGATCATTATTTCGGAATACAATCCTAATTGGCCTCAATTATTTATATCTGAAAAAGCACAAATCGAAAACATATTAGGCTCTGATAATATTGTAAGAATAGAACATATTGGAAGTACAGCTGTTCCTAATATTAAAGCTAAGCCTACAATAGATATTCTTTTGGAGATAGAAAAAAACGTTAATACAGACAACCTAATTAACAGGCTGAAGATGCTTGGCTATATATATGTTCATCAACCCACAAATCCAGCTCAGCATATGATGTTTACAAAAGGATATACAGAAAAGGGATTTGCAGGGCAGGCTTATCATGTTCATATACGTTATTCGGGAGATTGGGACGAGTTATATTTTAGAGATTATTTAATTAAAAACCCTAAAATAGGGTCTGAATATGTAAAGCTAAAGTTGAAACTAGCTCAAACATTTAAAAATGATCGTGAAGCATATACAGATGCAAAGACTAAGTTTATAGAAAAAATAGTCAAGCAAGAAAGAAAAAATCAAAGTGCCTAATGGTAGCTATAATTGAAAAAGAAACTAAAACTATCTTACTCAAGCGTAAATTTATAGATAGCTGGTTTTGGGAACGTTATGCTCTGAATCCATATCAAGGATGTCAATTTGGTTGCTTTTACTGTGATACCCGAAGCCAAAAATATTATTTGCATCAAGATTTTAGTGAAACTGTTTATGTAAAAACAAATGCCACAAAACTATTAGATAAACGCTTATCAAACGCCCGAACGCTATTGCCGGATGTAGTAGCATTATCCGGTAGCAGTGATCCTTATCCACAAATAGAACAAAAATATAGAACTACACGAAATTGTTTAAGGGTTTTAAAAAAACATAATTATCCGGTTCATATTATTACCAAATCACAAAATGTTTTAGACGATTTAGCCTTGCTGGAACAAATTGGTTGCCAAAGCTGGTCAACTGTTTCCATTACCATAACAACTCTCAATGCAGATAAGGCCTGCTTTCTTGAGCCTAATGCACCCAATCCCCAGGAAAGGCTGGACGTGTTAAAAACCATTAAACAAAGTTCACAAAATATTCAATGTGGTATTTTACTGATGCCTGTTACTCCTTTTTTAACAGATGTAGAATCTGATCTTGAAGTACTGATAAAAACAGCAAAAGAAGCTGGTTCAGACTATATCTTATTTAGCGGAGCAATGACAATGCGGGATAGACAGGCTTTGTATTTTTTAGAAAAACTGAAAAATAAGTATCCGAATTTGTTACCTGAATACGAAGATTTATATCAATTTAAATATAATCAAAATTTTTATGATGGTAAATATGGAGCAAATTATACATATACAAGAAACATATCCAAACTAATTTATAAATTATGTAAAAAGCATAATATACCGATAAGAATAAAGCGTTTTATACCGAATGATTATAGAAAGCATAACTACATAATTGCTGAAATGTTATTAAGCATGGCATATGAAAAGCAAACTCAAGGTGAGTATTGCCAGAATTTATTTTGGGCAGGACAAAATATTCAGAGCTTAAAAGAATCTATTGAGGATGTTTTTAATAGAAAAGAATTATATACAATAAAAAATGTATATGGCAAAATTAGAATATTAATAGAAAATTATTTTTCTTAAAAAGAAGTGTAAATTACGGATTTGCACAGATTTTAAAAATTAACTTAAAAGGAGATCAGAATGTCTAAATTAATTATTTCGTTATTGATAGGCGTTATAGCCGGAATTATTGATGTTATACCTATGCTTATTCAGAAATTGGATAAATATGCTTGTATTTCTGCGTTTATTCATTGGATGGTGTTAGGAATAATTATTTCCTATATAGACTTACCAATGTCAAATTGGTTGAAAGGGATTATTATTGCTGTATTATCTGCCTTACCTATTATAGTTATTGTTGCAAAAGATGATCCTAAAAGTATATTACCTATTCTGATTATGTCTATTGTTCTTGGTGCTTTTGTGGGAATTACGACAGGAAAATTTTATGAGTAAAAAAATAAAATATACTTTCGGATCATCTAAAGCAGCGGCTGAGCGGCTGGAAGAAATAGCTGCTTTTTTTAACCCATTAGCAAAAGAGTTTATTTGCTCATATATTATAAATCCTGTTGAAACAGCAATTGATTCAGGCTGTGGGCCAGGATATACAACCGCTATGTTTGCTGATGCTACAAAGAGTACAAAAACATATGGATTTGATAAATCTCAAGATTTTCTTTGTATGGCTAAAGAAAAATATCCTGACTATTTTTTTCTTAATCAGGATATTACTAAAACACCTTTCCCAATAAAAACAGACGTAATGTATAGCCGATTTCTTCTTTCTCATTTAGCAAATGCTGTAGATATTGTGAATTTATGGATTTCCCAGCTAAAACCAAATGGCCTGTTATTTATTGATGAGCTGGAAGATATAGAAACCGATATCGATGTTTTTAAAGCTTATCTTAATGTAAGTAAAAATATGATAAAAACAGCAGGTGCAAAATTATATGCAGGAAATATATTAGCAAAAGGAGAATACAAAGCGAATATTTTGTGTAACCGATGTGATGTTATTCCAGTGAAAAATAATCTTGCTGCAACCTGGTTTTTGCCTAATACACTAACAGTTTGGAACGACGATGAGTATGTTAAGGCTAATATTAATGATAAAGACAGGAAATTTATATCGTGTGAATTAATGAAGCTTAAAGAATTGCAAGCTAATGATTCTAATATTACCTGGAAAATGCGCAGGATCGTATTGAAAAATGAATAAAAAGACCTTTAATAAAATATAACTTAGTAGTAGTCCGGAGCTATATTAAGATAGTCCGCAGTTGCCAGTGCAATCTTCTTAAATACAGGACAGGCCGATAAGGACGCATAGTAGTTTTTCTTTGGTGAATCAAGAACAACAAGAATTAGAACTTCAGGTTTATATGAAGGAAAAAAACCGACAAAAGATGGCATGTATTTACCATGTTCATAGCCACGACCGTTCTTTTTAGCTTTTTGAGCTGTACCGGTTTTACCAGCAACATTATATCCAGGAAGTGAAGCAGCGACAGCAGTACCCTGCTTTACTACATTTGTCATCACTTCTGTTACCTTAAGAGCTGTTTCTTTATCTATAACACGACGAACAGTTTTCTTAGGAATACTTTTCATAGTCTGGTCAGTCTCCTGAGTAAAATATTTTATTATACGTGGTTTTACCAGTAACCCTTTATTTGCAATAGCAGATACCGCAGTAGCTATTTGTAATGGTGTACAGGCCACACCCTGTCCAAACGAAATCATAGAAAGATCAATTTTAGCCCATTTATCAGGATGTCTAAGCAAACCAGACGATTCACCAGGAAGCTCAATCCCTGTTTGTTTACCAAAGCCAAATGACTTTATGTACTCATAGAACTTTTCTTTTCCAAGCTGTCCGGCTAGTAATGAGCTGCCAACATTTAATGACTTTTCTATTATTTGAGAGACGCTATAAATACCTGATTCGCCATCTTTTCTGGCATGAGCTTCGTTTATCGTATGCCTGCCTATCTTTAGTTTCTCAGGAACTTTTATTTTTTGATCATAAGAAAATAGATTTTCTTCCAGAGCTGCAGCCAGTGTAAAGACCTTAAAAACAGAGCCTGGTTCAAACACATCAACTACACAACTGTTTTTTCTGGTATGTACTGGATATTTTGACCATTGATTTGCATTAAAAAAAGGATAATCTGCCATAGCAAGTATATCTCCGGTACCAGGATTCATAACAATTACATGACCTGCTTCAGCCTGATTTTTTTCCACTCCTTCTTTTAGATATTTCTGGGCAATATACTGAATATATTCATCGATAGTAGTTATTATATTTTTCCCATCATTAGGAGGAAGAGTTTTTTTGCTGCCTGTAATTAAACGACAGCCCCGGGGATCGCCTTCCAGAATAATTTTACCTGAAGAACCCTTTAAAAGAGAGTCATACTTATACTCCAGACCTCCCAGCCCCTGATTATCAATACCAACAAAACCAAGTATATCTGCCGCAAGATTGTTATGAGGATATACCCTTTTTTCTTCTTTAATAAAATCAAGGCCTTCCAGATTAAGATCCAGCAGCTTTTGATAGGATGTGGAGTTAAGTTTTCTTTTTATCCATACAAAAGGGCTGCGTGTATTAATTCTTTTTAAGATATCTTTCTGGGAAGAATTAATGACTGAGGTAACTTTTTTTGTAAACTCCAGCTTATCTTTTATCTGTGAAGGCATTGTATATGCAGAATAACTGGTTGTAGTTAAGGCTAAAGGTTTATTTTTATGATCATAGACATTGCCTCTATTCGGGTACAGTTTAATTATTTTTTTTAACTGAGATGTTGATTTTTGCAGGAAAAAATTATGCTTGAAAAGCTGCAGGTATCCCAGTCGGACAACTATAAGACAAAGTATCGTATAAAAACATATTAGAAAAAACCTTAATCTTGCTCTGTTAATATTCATTAGACTCTCTTATCAAATAATGTATTTCAGGTGCAGGCACCATATTAAGAGTGATTGCAGCATATTTTTCTATAGCCTCTAAAGTAGTTCTGGAGTGTAGTTCCAGATACAGCTTTCTATTATCTTCTTTCAATTTACTGAGTTTTTGTGAAGTCTGGCTGATATTCTCATTTATCGGAATTGCTTTAGTATTATATATGAGACCCAGTATCGCAAATAAAGCAATAAGTATATAAGTTGATATATAAAAAACAAGTCTTTTATTTTTCAAGTTCATAGCAGATTTAAACTAAAGAATCGAATAATATCTTAACAGTTGCTTTAATCCTTCCATAAATTCAAATTCCGGGGTAAATTTTAAAGAATGGTTTATTTTATTTATACATGAATAAGAATGTTTGATATCTCCCATTACAGCTTCAGAATATACTGCTTCTAAATTCCGGCCAGTTAACTTATTAAGCGCTTTTATGATCTCATTAACACTTACCGGCTTTTCTGTACCAACATTATAAATTTGACCTGATATACCTGGTGTTGATTCTGCAAGCAGAGTGGCTTTGACAATATCTTTAATATAAATAAAGTCTCTGGTCTGTTCCCCATCACCAAAAACAACAGGATTTTTATGATGTTTAAAAGCATTGCAGAATATGCTTATAACCCCAGAATACTGAGATTCTGAAGTTTGTCTCGGGCCAAAGACATTAAAATACCTTAACCCAACAGTTTCAAGCCCATAATGTCGATAATATAAATCAGCCAGATATTCGTCAGCCAGTTTATGTTCAGCATAAAAAGATACTGGTCTTGTCTGCATATCTTCACACTTTGGCAAAGAAGAACCATCTCCATATACTGCAGCAGAACTGGCATATACAAGCTTTTGTACCTTATAGTTTCTAGCGGCCTCCAGAATATTCAGCGTTCCTGAAACATTAACTTTATGGCTTCCCACAGGATCTTCATTACACTGAAAAACCGAAGCAACAGCAGCCGTATGAAAAACAGAGTCAATACCCTTCATAGCTTTTTCTACTGCTGAAATACTACATATATCTTCTTCAAAAATGGTAATATGCTCTTTTAGATTTTTAATGTTTTCCCATTTACCAGTAGAGAAATTATCAATAATTGATACACTGTTTCCATGTTTAACAAGAGCCTCTGCTATGTGAGATCCAATAAAACCTGCACCGCCTGTAATAAGATATTTTTTCTTTGTCCTGCCAGGTAATTTTGACATAAAAAATCAAACTCCGATCACATATCTTATTATTAATACCTTACTCTTTAAGGTTTTCAACCTTTATTGACAGTATCAAGAATCAACTTCCTTACCAGGTCTGGCTGTGCCTGACCGCGAGTTTCACGCATTACCTGGCCCATAAGAAAGTTTGCAGAGTTGGTCTTGCCTGCTTTTATCTTTAACACAACATCAGGGTTTGCTGCCAGCACTTTATCTACAGCAGCCTGCAGCATATCAGTATCAGAAATCTGTTCAACACCGGATTCTTTTACTATATTTTCAGGATCTGCCCCTGTTTCATACATTTTTTTGATAACTTCTTTTGCTATTTTACCTGAAATTTTTCCTGATTTTATTAATTTGACTAGTGTAATAAGCTTTTCAGGAGTTACTTTACATTCACTAAAGGAACTATTCCCATCTTTTACTAAAGCATTAAGATCACCTAAAATCCATTTACATATTTCCGAAGGTTCTATATCTTCTTTGATTAATAAACACTCTTCAAAGTACCTGTTCATATCACAATCAACTAAAATTTGATAACTATTAAAGTCATTTAATCCTAAATCTGCTTTATACCTTTCCATTTTCTTAACAGGTAACTCAGGCATAGAGTTTTTTATTTCCCGAATCATTGCCACTGGTAGTCTCAGTGGTATAAGGTCAGGCTCCTGAAAATACCGGTAGTCATGAGCTTCTTCTTTGCTTCTGAGCGCTGTCGTTTTCTGGCTGGCATCGTCCCAGTTTCGAGTCTGCTGAACTACCTTCCCACCAGAAATAATCAGCGCCTTCTGCCTTTCAATTTCTACTGTAGCAGCTCTTTCCAGGCTCCTGAAAGAGTTCAGGTTCTTCACTTCTGCCCTGGTCCCAAGTTTTTCCTGGCCTAACGGTCTTATAGAAATATTAACATCCGCCCTTAAACTGCCTTCCTCCAGGTTGCCATCACAAACACCGGTGTGTTGAAGAATGAGCTTTAATGCTTCTACATAAACCCTTGCTTCCCTTGCCGAACGGATATCAGGCTCGGACACGATCTCAATAAGTGGCACACAGGCTCTATTCAAATCAACCAGTGAATAATCAGCACCTGCTATTGAAGCTGATCCCTGATGGATAAGTTTTCCGGCATCTTCTTCCATGTGTATTCTTTGTATACCTATTGTTTTTTTTCTGTTATCAACATCGATAGTTATGCTGCCATTTTCACAGACAGGAAGATCAAATTGACTTATCTGATAACCTTTGGGCAAGTCAGGATAAAAATAATTTTTTCGAGAAAAGACAGAGAGCTCTTTTACCGTACAGTTTAATGCCAGACCTGCTCGAACTGCATATTCAACAGCTTTTTTATTTAACACCGGCAGGGCACCTGGCATACCCAGACATACCGGACACACATTACTGTTGCGTTTTTCACCAGAGTTTGTTGAACAACCGCAAAAAAGCTTGGTCCGGGTTTTTAACTGTGCATGCACCTCTATTCCTATAACTGGTTCAAATTCCATCTTAATTCCTGACACTTTTAATTTAGCAGTTTCGGTTTTTTCTTATGAAAATCAGTTAACTGCTGATATTTATACGCTACCTTTAAAACAGTTTCCTCATCAAAAGCTTTTCCTATAACCTGCAAACCAGCAGGAAGACCGTCCACAAAACCGCAGGGAACTGAAATTGCCGGTAATCCGGCAAGGTTAACCGGTATAGTTGCTATATCTGCAGTGTACATATCCAGAGGGTCTTCTATCTTCTCTCCTATTTTAAAGGCTGTTGTCGGAGAAGATGGTGTTATAAGTACATCATATTTCTTAAAGGCCTTTGCAAAATCAAGTTTAAACAGTGTTCTCATCTTCTGTGCTTTGGCATAATATGCATCATAATAACCAGCACTTAAAACATAAGTGCCCAGAATTATTCTACGCTTAACTTCAGAACCAAAACCACTGCCCCGGGTTTTTTTATACATTTCCTTTATATTTTTTGCATTATGATATCTGTGCCCGTATTTCACTCCATCAAAGCGGGCAAGATTTGCAGAAGCTTCAGCAGAAGATAATATATAGTAGGTTTCTATAGCATGTGGGAATGATTCCATATTTACTTCTTCCCAGCAGGCGCCCTCTTTTGATAACAGCTCAAGCCCATTTATCACACATTGTCTGACATCAGAATTAATTGCCGGACCAAACAGTTCTGCTGGAACCCCTATTTTGAGACCTTTTATATCCTTACCCAGACATAACGTAAAATCCGGAACTGCTATATCGGCAGAAGTAGAGTCCATACTATCATGACCACTTATAGCATTTAGTACACAGGATATATCTTCAACGTTTTTTGCGACCGGCCCTATCTGATCAAGAGAAGAAGCAAAAGCAACCAGTCCATAACGGGAAACCCGGCCATAAGTCGGTTTAAAACCAGTTACCCCGCAAAATGCGGCCGGCTGCCTTATAGAACCTCCTGTATCAGATCCTAAGGATAGCGGCACCTGCCCTGCTGCAACAGATGCTGTTGAACCACCTGATGAGCCGCCCGGAACACAATCAAGAGACCATGGGTTCCTGGTAGTATGAAAAACAGAATTTTCTGTAGAAGAACCCATAGCAAACTCATCCATATTAAGCTTACCTACAGGAATCATATAGTGCTCTGTTAGTTTCTTTGTTACTGTTGCATCATAGGGAGCTACAAAATCAGCCAGCATCCTGGAGGCACAGGTAGTTTTCTGACCTTTGATACAAATATTATCCTTGACTGCTATTGGTATGCCTGCCAGCACAGGCAGCTCTTCACCTTTATCATAAAGACGATCTATCTCTTCGGATCTGCTGATCGACTCTTCTTTTGCCAGGCTGATAAAAGACTGGATTTCAGGCTCTTGCTGCTCAATATTCTTATACGTTTGAATAATCAAGTCTCTGCACTTAAGTACTCTGTTTTTTAATAACCCATGAATCTCTTTAACTGACTTTTCTAATATTTCCATAATTTACCGCTCTTTAATTTTTAATATGCTAATCTGCCAGTATTTTAGGCACTCTAAAAGAGTTTAGTTCCCACTCAGGTGCATTTTTTTCTAAACTCACAGCTGATTGTTTAACAATATCTTCTCTTAAAAAGGTGCTGTGCTCACAGGCATAAGCAGAAGGTTTAACTCCTTCAAGGTCAAGCTTTCCTAAAGTTTCCATTTGCTCCAGAATATTAGTCAGCTGATCAAGATAAATTTCCTTTTCATGAGGTTCAACGTCCAGGTTAGCTAATGATAATACCTGCTCTAAATCTTTCATTGTTAAAGACATAATATTTTTAGTATATCAAAAACATTTTTAAAAAAGAACTGAGTTTATAGCTGGTACAAATTGAAGTGTCCGTTGAAAACTTTAAGTGTCGGACAGTTTACTTTGAAACAGCCAGCTTATATATTAATAGAACCCTGTTTCTTCAGGCTGTTTAAAATAGTTTCGTACACTAACACAAATCACATGCTCTATAGACTCTATATTTTTAATTATGTCCTCTGAAACCGGGGTCGATGTATATAGAGTAGCAAAGGCCGCCTCTGCACCATTAAATATCTTATTTTCCATTTGCTCAACATTAATGTTATTTTCTTTTAAGACATTAAAAATCCCGGCTAAAACCCCGGCTCTGTCATAATGTCTGATGGAAACTGAGGTACTGGCTCTGGGCTGCTTTTCCAGGTTCACACTATTTTTAATTACTCCCATATCAAAAGAGTTAATTACATCTAAAACTTCTTTAGCAATTGCAAGTTGAGCCTGCTCAGTTGATGCTCCTATATGGTGGGTACCATAAACACCGGGATGCTGGGACAGTGGTGTATTCATAGTATCATCAGAAGACGAAGGCTCATCATTAAATACATCAAGGCCGCAACGGATATTTTTCTTCTCCATAGCCTTGATCAGTACATCATCATCATCAACAATATCACCTCTGGACGTATTTATTATGATCGCATTTTCCTGCATATAACTTAATAAATCATCATTAATAAGGCCTCTTGTATCTGCTACAGAGGGCACATGAAATGTTAAGACCTCACAGGTGACTGCAAGCTGGTTCAAGTCTTTGCAGAACGAAAATCCTAAAGCAGCTATTCTTTCCTGATTAAAAGGGGATCTACCCTGCTTTTCAACTGCATAAAGTTCCATACCAAATGCTTTTGCCCGTTCAGCAAAGGCCAGGCCAGTGTTACCTAAACCAATAATTCCAACTTTACGACCACAAAGTCCTCTTGTTTTAGAGAAGCGCTTCTTATCCCACTTTTTTTTTCTCATCTCAATAACGTTATCCGGTATATTCCTGTCAATAGCCAGTAATAAACCAAAGGCCAGTTCTGCAACTGCTAAAGCATTCCTGCCTGGTGTGTTACAAACAAGTATACCTGAATCTGAGGCCTCCTGAACGGCGATTGTATTGGTCCCGGCCCCGGCCCGAATGATTAAATTAAGCCTGTCACTCTTCCTAATGGTTTCAGCAGTAACCTTTGTACTGCGTACAACCAGTATATTAATCCCTTTAATATTTTTCGGCAGCTCTTCTGCTGTCAAATCAGGTTTGGAAATAATCTCATTACCAGTTTTTTCCAGATCATTGAAATATATTTCCGGATACTTATCAGCAAACAAAATCTTCATCAGGCAAGACCTCCTGGTTACATGTGATATATCCGACTATTGTAATATTATTTTATTTGATCTTAAAAAATTTTCATAACTTTATGAAGTTCGTGATGATTGTAAAATTATGAATTTATCTGCAAAGCAGTATACCATTTAAGTCAACAAAAGAGGGTATCTAAATGTTAAGCGGAATATAAGTAATGTCAGAAAGTTACTGTAAATTATGATACTAGAAATAAAAGTTACAAACTACAAAAACATAATAGCTCCAGTAAAAAAAACTTCCTGTCATACAGAATAACATACCCAGTACCAGAAGACTGATATTTTGTTTATCCAATATGATTTTTATTGATATAACGGCATTCAAAATAAAACTTATTATAATAAGTGGGTGTAATACCAGTATATCCGGCCTGATATTATATTCAGCCGGGACAATAGACTCATAAAACATATATAAGAACATAGATAGTGTCGAAGCAGGTATTGTTCCGAAAATCTTTCTGGCAGACATAGATGGTAACATAACAAAAACATTAAGTATTATAATAACGATAAATAACAAAAGCAGTAAATTCACAACAAAAGTCCCTCCTTATTTAAAACATACTATATAATAATCGAAATTTTTCAATATAAGTTGCACCTGTTTTTTGTTAACACGTGTTTCGCACTTTAATATAGCAAACCAGAAAAAATCCATTAGAACATAGATTATGATCATACAGGAATAAATGCCTGAACCAGTTCAAACTGGCCCACAATAGTGTTGATGGGAAATGAGGCT